>CAVOEZ010000533.1:0-3814 GCA_963694355.1 Latescibacteria bacterium UBA2968
AACGTCGGCATATGTTTACTCCTTCCTATTCTCTATGATAACCGATCAAGCAGCGTAAGTCTCTTCGATCCGATCCTCATTCTGCTTAACAATCTCTTTCGGAACGATCTTCTTCAGACCTTTGGTCAATGTTCCGGAGTCCTCACTCAACGGGTCGGTCAACACAAGTACCCGCTGGGGCCTTTCGTGACCCGGTACTCCGGCCTCAGTGGCCTCCTTCAACAAACGTTCTCTAATCCGTTCGGCGATGGCGGGATGCCGCCTCAGATCATCATCATCTTCCGGCAAATTCCCCAGGTCGGTCTGATTCCGGGCCTCTTCGACATTCACCGTTACAATGGGCAGCGGAAATGTGCGATTCTGATTCCCACACACGAGTACGTGCTCGACGAGTGGCACCCGGGCGTAGATACGCTCGAGCAATTCTGGATTCACAAACTCGCCATTTCTGAGCTTGAACTGCCTGCCCAGACGTCCTCTGAAAGTGAGAAATCCTTCATCATCCATACTGAAAAGATCACCGGTCCGATACCAGCGCTTGCCATGTTCATCTGCAACAAGCGTCTTCCCGGTTTGCTCCGGATCCCTCAAATATTCCCGCATCACGTGACTACCGTGGACCCAGAGTTCACCGATCTGTTCTCCGGAGCCACGGTATGTGGCCAAAACCGGATTCCCATAGCCGACGTCTTCACCTGCCTCGGTCACAATCCGCACCTCCTGAAGGGGTCGGCCAACGGTACCGGTCTTCTGTCCTGCCAGTGTATTAACCGCAATCAGAGGAGCGCATTCTGTTGTTCCGTATCCTTCGAAGGCCGTGATATCCAGCACATCCTGAAAGAAATCCAGCGCCTCCGGATCCGCCTTTGCGGCACCCACAATCAGCAGCTGCAGTCTGCTGCCAACTCTCGCTGACAGCTTCTCCTTGATCTGACGCACAACCTTTTTGCCGAACGTGCCGTGCACCACCCAATCGGCAATCGACCCTTTTCCCCGCGCAATGTTCTGCTTCGCTCGAACGGCGCAACCAATCAATTTGCCGCGCGTACCTCCTGCATTGATCTCTTTCCGAACATTCCCGTAAACCTTGTCCAATACCAAAGGAACTGTCAGAAACCCCTCGGGTTCGGAATGCCTCACATCAGACAGCACGCGGTCTGGAGATCTTGCCAGATCCAGAGACCACCCCTTCGCCAGGGGATAGTAGATATTCAGAATACCCAGCGTGTGATAGTCCGGCGCCGACTTGAACAGGATCAGGTCTTCCTTCAATGCCACCACGTCCCAGATAGACCTCACGTTCTCCACAATATTCCCATTTGTCTGAACCACACCCTTGGGCATGCCAGACGAACCGGATGTGTAAATCACCTTCGACTCGTCTTCCGAATCGACCGCCACATCCGGTGCAGGCTGATCCGCGCCCAGCCTGATCAGATCGAAAAAGGACTCCACTCCATTTCCATGTCCCTCCGTCAACACCACTCTCGAAGGCCGATCGAGACGCGGCGCGATTCGTTTGACCTGTTCAAAGCTCTTGCTGTCGCAAAACAGCATCACGATCCCAGAGTGGTTGATCCCGTGGATCAAAATCTCATCCGACTGTTTATTGCAGAAAGGCACAGAGGAAACGCCGAGCATATCGGTAGCCAGAAAAATCAGCAACGGCTCGAGTCCGCCATCCGTGAGGATGCCGACACGCTGCCCCTTCTCCACCCCGGACTGCGAAATTCCCGAGGCCAGACGGTCTCGCTGATCCCTCAAATGCTGATAGGTCATGGGTACGTATCTCAGCCCCCGGTCTCCTGCCTGGTCCGACTGCCTCAGCACGCGGACAGCGGTGCGTTCCGGATAACTGTCAAAACTCTTATTCATCAACTCCTTCAGCGACTCACCCATGCGCTTTCTCCGTCACCCTTGCAGTTCTCCGATACTATCGGTCGTCATTTTTCCCGGCCAGAAACGCTTCGATCGTGTCAGACAAATGATCCACCACTCGAGAGATGCCCTCCTCTCCCCTTTCAGCGGTTGCATTCCTCGAATCCTCACCCATTTGCGCGAACAAAGGATCGTCCGGATCAAAACACACCGCAGGATGCTGTTCTGAAGGAATCTTGCCACCGGGCCACGCAGTGACGTCTCTTCCCGACTGCATCGCCTGCATATCGATCAACTCAGGGAACAGAGCCAGACCAAAGGAGGTTTCCTCGAGCGCTGCGTGATCACCCTTCAGTTTGATCGCATCTCCGCAAATGGTCATTTCGGTTCCCCACAACAGCAGGACCCCGGGATTCGCCTCCTGAATGGCAGGAAGATGTTTCGCAAGGGTACTTTGCCAGGGGTAGTGGCCGGCCAAAAGGACCAGCACCCTGAACCCGAACTCGATCAATCGCTCGGTTGTTCGCACCAGAATCTGTGCCGTCGCCTCTTCCGGTTCATAAACCGTCCAGTTGAACTCGCCGTGTCCGCCTCCCCCACCCCACCACATTGTGGGTAGAAGCACGCCTCCTGTCCGTTCGGCAACCCGGATACAGGTTCGCGATGCCTTGATCCCGTCATACCCCACCGGCAGATGCCACCCGTGGTGCTCCAGCAAGCCAAGCGGCCAGAAAAGCACAGGAGATTCATTGACGATACCCGCCAACCTGTCCGGGCGCAGTTCCTCGTATCTCTGCCAATTCGCCATCCGGTTTCCTCAACGGTCAAATGCGAACCAAAGCCTGTTCATATAGAGACATCCACAGGCTGTCCTGTTTTAATGGACTCGTGAATCGCCTGAACCACGGCCACCGCACGCATGGCTTCCGCCCCTGGAGCAAGTGGTGAACACCCGGTGGTGATACAATCGACGAAGTGCTCGATCTCATCCCGATAGGTGCCCCCAAGACGACCCTCGACCTCAGGTGCATAAATCGCGTTGGGATAATCACAAATCCCCTGCGTTCGAACGGTCAGTCCTGTCTGCTCGGGCACGATGTGGACCTCCCCTTCCGTACCCTCTGCTTCGAAAAGATGTGTATACATCCTCCCCGGGGCGTTCGCAGGCACCCACCAGGAATTTTCAAGACAGGAAACCACACCGTTGTCCCAGTCCAGAATGCTGAAAATGGTATCGTCGAGATCCAGGCCCTGCGCCGAAAGAATCCCACGTCTTCCGGACGCAAAAACACGACTCACCTTCGCATCGATCGCCCAGATCAAAAAATCTATATCGTGAATTCCGAGAAAGAACGCCACCGACACGCGGTCACGATACTTCTCAACCACCGTTGGAGGATTGTTTCTGCGTGAAAACGTATGCACCAGCTCACCCAGGGTACCTTCCCGAATCGCTCCTCTGGCCGTTGCATATCTCGGATCGAAACGCAAAGTCTGCCCGACCAGCAAGGTCACACCCGCGGAATCCGCCGCAGTGATGATCGACGTACAATCCTCCTGATTCAGTGCAAGCGGCTTCTCCACGAACAGATGTTTGCCCGCCTGCGCCCCGGCAACCGCCGGCCCGACATGATGTTGATCGGAGGTCGCAACAACAAGCCCTTCAAGCCCTGGCTCCTTCTCCAGCATCTCATCCACACCTGCGTATCCACGACCACCCCACTTCCCGGTCACCTCATTCACCCGGTCGGGCGCCACATCTGCCACAGCAGTCAATTCGGCCCGCGGAGACTCGGAAATCAGTCGAGAAAATCTGTCACCCATCAGACCCAGACCTACCACACCCAGTTTCACCTGATCCACTTCATCTCTCCTCTCGGCTCACTTCACCAGCTTCACGATCTCTTTGAACTGTGGTGAACCCGCCTCCTTCAGC
>CAVOEZ010000534.1:0-3811 GCA_963694355.1 Latescibacteria bacterium UBA2968
CATCTCCGAGAACCGCAATTCTCATGCTTTCCTCGACCCTCCATCGATCCGCACGAATTCCCAGCAGCGATGAATATTCTGATGTCTCGCAAAATCCTGCGGAATCGTCACCTTGGTGATATCAACCACGCTGAAGGATTCGCCTGCATCAAATTCCATCCTGAAATTCCTTCTGTTGGTCGAAAACATCAGAATGCCTTCAGGCTCGAGCAAAGCCAATGCTTGACCGATCAGGTCCTTGTGATCGCGTTGGACATCGATTGTGCCGCTCATACTCTTGGAATTCGAGAATGTGGGCGGGTCCAGAAAAATCAGCCCATATCTCGGCTTCTTGTTCGCCGCAGTCCTCAGCCACGTGACACCGTCATCCTGCACCATCTCGTGACCTTCCTCCTGGAATCCATTCAACTCCAGATTCTTCCGTGCCCATTCCAGATACCTGCCGGACAGATCCACGGTTGTCGTCGAAACTGCGCCACCGGCAGCAGCATATACCGTCGCGGTTCCGGTATATCCGAACAGATTCAGGAATCGCTTGCCGCGCGCCTTCTCCCCCAGCTTCTGGCGTGTGATCCTGTGATCCAGAAAAATACCCGTGTCGAGGTAATCGCTGAAATTGACCAGGAACTTGCAGCCTCCCTCCTCGATCTCGTAGAGCTTGCCGCTCTTGCCCATGCGTTCATACTGGGCGTCACCCTTCTGTCTCTTTCGGGTCTTGAGGAAAATCCGGTTCTGGGGCACATCCAGCAATTCCGGCAGGACCGCTGTCATTTCGGCCGACAGCGAATCCAGTTTTGAGACATCCGCGTCCCTCTCGAAAATTTGCACGTGAGCACTGTTCTGTCTGCCGGCATAAACATCGATGGCCATTGGGTAGTCCGGCAGATCGCTGTCGTAAACCCGGTAGCAGCTAATGCCGCTACGCCGCGCCCACTTGCCCAGGTGCCGAAGGTTCTTCCGCAATCGATTGGCGAACACCTCGGACGCGGCACTCTGTTCCTCTGGGTAGATCAGTGTGTCTTGTTCGACCCGGAGTCCCTTCTCGCGAATGACCGCTTCCGTGGCCATCTTGTATACCAGCAGCTTGCAGGGGATGGATCCGTTTAACAGGTCATAGCTGCGTCTGGGTTTGAGCCTGATATTGGGGGCCATCGCCGGATTGCCCGTGAAGACCGCAGTCCGCCACCCGGGAAAGTAATCTCTGAACATATCCCCGATTCGGCCGTAAAGTCGTCCGATATCGGCATCCCCACCCATACGCTTTCCATAGGGTGGGTTAACCACCACCATCCCGGGTTCTTCGGTGTCCATGCCCTCTACCTCGCCGAGCTCCCGAGTCTCAAACCTCACGCTGCGACTCAATCCGGCCTGTTCTGCGTGCGAACTCGCAGACTGAACGGCCTCTGGATCCTGGTCATATCCTACGATGATTGGAATCCCACCACTGCCTTCGCTCTTGCGGACTTCCGCCTCTCGTCTCAGTTTCTGCCAGGTAGGCTGGTGGTGTCCTCGCCAGCCGCGGGATCCGAAATCCTTGCGAAGCAGACCTGGGGCCACGTCTCCTGCCATCAGCGCTGCCTCGATCGCAAGTGTCCCCGAGCCGCACATCAGATCCAACAGGGGGCCACCCGCCTGGGCTACTTCCGGCCACCTCGCCCTTACCAGAATCGCCGCGGCAAGATTTTCCTTCAGCGGTGCAGCAAACTCGGACTTTCGATATCCTCTTCGGTGTAGACTTTCACCAGACAGATCGAGGCTTACCCTGGCCTCATCTCGATACAGATAGACATTCACGCGAATGTCAGGATCATCTGGATCCACGTCCGGGCGCACACCCGTACGATCGCGGAACCGATCCACAATCGCGTCCTTGACCTTGAGTGTGCCGAACCGGCTGTGGCTGATCTCAGATCTCACGGAAAGAAAGTCGATGGCGAGTGTGTTCTGCTGCGCCATGTGATCTTCCCACGGGAACGATTTGATATTGTCATACAGAACTTCCGGGGTCTTGGACTCGAACCGGGTCAGAAACAGCAGGACCCGACTGGCCAGGCGAGACCACAGACAAATACGGTATCCCAGTTCCAGGTCTCCGGAAAGTGAGACTCCTGCCTGCCCGGCAATCACATCCTCTGCCCCCAGCGCATTGATCTCATCTGCAAGCAGACCTTCAGTCCCTTTGGGGCAGGTCACAAAATAGGAAAAGGTGGCACTCATATTGAGAACCCTTGATGTGTGCTATCTGCAATAAATATGATCACGCGCTTACCCTCTCTAAGGCTGACATCAGACTCTTCCGAATTAGATCGCACAGCACATCGATGTCCCCACGCTCGGCAATCAGGGCAGGTGCTACCGCAAACCAGTTCGGGTCGATCCGGATCAGCAAACCGTTTTCCAGTGCCGTCTTCTTGAGCGCCATTCCCAGTTCGGGGAATGGTTCCATCGTCTCCGTGTCCTTTACCAGTTCTACACCTCGCAACAATCCTTTGCCCCGAACCTCTCTCACCACGCCCAGGTCTTTGAGCCCTTCCAGCTTCTGTGCGAGATACGCGCCCAGCTCCCTCGCCTTCTCGTCCAATTTGTTTTCCACAATCTCATCGATCACGGCAATCCCCACTGCACAGGCCAATGGATTGGCGGCGTAGGTATGGCCGTGTGCAAAATTCACATCATCTTCAGGCGGTCCCAGGAAGACATCCCCCATCTTCTCATTCGCCATCATCGCACCCAGGGGTATCACGCCGCTCGAGATTCCCTTTCCTCCGCAGATCACATCGGGTGTCACGCCAAAGGTCTGCGCAGCGAACATCGAACCCGTCCGCCCGAATCCCGTGATGATCTCATCGAAGATCAGGATAACTTGGTGCCGGTCACAGATCTCTCGAATAATCTGGAAATACTCATCCGTGGGGGTAATGATACCGCCCGTATTCCCAATGGGTTCCACAATAACGCCTGCTACTGTTTCCGGATCCTCGCTCTCGATCACGTCCCCGAACATCTGGGCGCAGAACCGGTTGCATTCTTCCCACGAAGAGAACTGATCCCGATAATAGGTCGGAGGAAATACTTTGAGGAAACCGGCGGCCTGTGGCTCGAAGGGCGTCTTGCGCTTTCCTGTACCGCTCGCGGCCATCGCACCGAATGTAGCCCCATGGTATCCTTGATAGCGGCTCACAAACTTGTACTTTCCCGGATGTCCGCTCTGCTTCCAGAACTGTCGGGTGAACTTCAGCGTGGCCTCGATCGCCTCCGATCCGCCGCTGAACGGCTTGGCGTAATTCAACTCCCCTGGTGTGATCTCACCCAGCTTCTCGATAAAATCCAGCGCGATATCCGAAAGCCCGTGCATTGGGGGTGAAAAACAGAGTACCTCGGACTGTTTCCGCAGCGCTTCCATCACCCTCGGATGCCCGTGACCTAGAGATGCCACGAAGATTCCGCCGATTCCGTCGAAGTAACGCTTTCCCTCCACATCCCAGTAGTAAAGCCCTTCCGCCTTCTGCACCAGGAACGGGTTCTCCAGAAATGCGGTGGTCTGCTGATAGTCCAGAAAAGTCCGCTTCAGCAGCCGCTCCTGCCGCTCACTCAGCTTCATTTCAAAATCCTTTCACAGGTTGCTACACCTATATGTCGGTAAATCCCGTCCTTGTCCACACGAACGGTGCCGTCTTGTGCGCCATATAGATTGCCCAAATCCCTGGCCGAATAATACATCAGATATCTGTCGTCTTCCACCAGGACGCAGGGCGTGGATGTATATCTCCCGTCGAAGTCATCCGCATTCCGCGTGGCTGCGAACGATGGA
>CAVOEZ010000535.1:0-3801 GCA_963694355.1 Latescibacteria bacterium UBA2968
GGCTTCTACATCACCCTCCAGAAGTTCCTTGAATCGAATCCGATTCTCCAGCCGTCTGCTCGTCACCCGAATGACATCGGGACCAAATGCCGCGTCTGCGCACCTTGCGAGCGCCTCGGCTATCCTCCCGGTCCCAATTATCGAAACGAGGCGAATATCTTCGGGGCCCAGATACTTCCCACCGAGGACGCCTGCGGCCCCTGTCCGCATATTGGTGATATATTCAGCGTCCAGTTCGAATAGGTTTCCGGTGACCAGATCTTCTATTTCCAGGATCGCGGACCGATCGCCGAGCCTGCCTTCCGACACATTCGACTGTTCCCGAATGGTCTTCTTTGCCCGATACCTCCCCGCCCAGTGGGCTGGCATCACCAACTGAAAGACGTCTGAATCCTCTTCTCGCCAGATGCGCTCCTCTCTTGCAGGGCTCAGCAGTGCCCCCTCACCGTAGAGCCGGAAGGCTTCGTCACAGCTATCCAGATAGTCAGACACGCTTAAAGTGTTTTCGATTTCCGAATCCGGTATGCGAACCATTTACCTGCCGCCTTCCTGGCACCATCCGATTTGTTGCTCGAGTTCCAATGGGATATTGAAGATAGATGGATTGTCCCGTCTGTCAACCCCGGGAAAGCACAGGTCCTTCTCTGTGTAACTCAGCTCTACATTGTTCTGGGTCTCACATCCGGATTGGATAGGTACCATAATCCAGAGCCGCCTGAATCATCATTTCACAATTGGCGACCACATTTTCGAGATTTCTGAATTCCCATGTGCCGGCGTCACCTCCTGTTGGCCTCAATACGAAGCCGCCTCCGGGTGCGGCCGCCGCAATCGCCTGTTTGACCTGCTCCCGGGTCTCTTCCGGATCAGCGGTCTGGAACTGCGGCGAGGGGATATTCCCGCAAAGGAGCATCCGGTTTCCTACCAGTTCCTTAGCCCGTTTCAAATCGACATTCGCTTGCGGAGGGGGTTCCAGGGGCTCCGTACCGTCCAGCCCCATACCACAGAACGTCTCGAGGTAACCCATTACATTTCCATGGCAGTGGTGTCTTATTTTTCCACCGTAATCGTGCACCCGTTCATTGATCCGGGAATCATAAGGGGCCACGAATCGCTCGAGCATTTCGGGAGACATCCAAGGATCTATAGCCATTTCAAGACCCAATTGTGTAAAATACAGGGGCACCCGAGACTGCATCAATTGGTCAATTCCGACGATAATGTCACGGGTATAGGCATCGAAGAAGGCGTGGAGCGCATCCGGCTCCGTAGCAAACCAGGTGTAGCAGGTGATCTGGTCGGTATGTCTCGCAAGTTGACCAAAGGGGTGCGGCAGACTCGTCGTCACGAAACGATCCACGAAACGCGCGCTGTTGAAGGATTCGCCGGAAATTCTCTTCCTGTCTGCGCGCGTCAAACGATCCAGATCTTCCAGGGTGGAGATGAAATGCTTCTCATAGTGAAAATCCGTTGTCGATGTCGGGTGACGGGTGATCTGTGTAAAGTCACCTGCCGCTGTATGGCGTGTCGTTTTTTTCATTCTGGAGTCGTCCGGTCGGTGATCCAGCCATTCTTCCTGGTCAACAATGTCCAGCCCGAACCAGCCCCAGGAAGGCCCCCAGCCCGACCAGTTGTCAGCGTATTTCTCAATCAGGTCGTTGATACCCGCACATAGTGGATTGTCCTTGACCTCGGGCATGATATACAACTCGAACGGCACGCGATCAGGTTCCTCGAAATCCCACGTTTTTTCGATTCGTTCCCTTGATGTCACAGATACCCCCCGGCTCCGGGTGAAGGATCCAGTAGACCTGGTGAACACCGGCGTCTTGTAGAACTCTCGAATCCGGCTCTCTTTGCTGTCTCTGCAGATTAATAGACCTCATATCGCGTGACACGTCAACCAGAAGCATCGCACTGGCCTTTAACAGCAATAATAACAAATTGTTAATCGCAACATTCTCCCGATTGTTCCTGGTCGCCAAGATTCGACTTGACGCGTCAGAAGCGAACCCGGATATTACCTCCGATTACAACTCGACACCAACCCGGAGGCAGCCAAAATGCGAATTACGAACGTGGAAACCTTTATTGCAGGTAATCCATGGAAGAACTGGCTCTTCACCAAAGTTCATACCGATGAAGGACTGTATGGTATCGGTGAGGGAACGATCAACTTCATGTCGAAAACGGTCGAAACGGCCATCCATGAACTTCGACCTCAATGGGAAGGTATGGATCCTTTCCAGCCAGAACGTCTTGTCCAACGGATGTTTCGGGATGTTTATACCGACGGCGGACAGGTCCACAAACACGCCGTTTCTGCCATCGAGGTAGCCTGCTGGGACATCATTGGAAAAAGTCTGGGCAAGCCCATTTACGAACTCCTGGGAGGGCAGGTAAGGCAAAAGGTAAGGGCATATGCCAATGGATGGTATCGTGGCCCACGAACGCCCGAGAGTTTCCACGAGAAAGCCAAAGCAGTGGTCAAGCGCGGATACACGGCCCTGAAATTCGACCCATTCGGCTCAGCTTATCAGATCACCGATCTGGACGATGAGGCCCTGGCCATAGACATCATTGCCGCAGTACGAGATGCGGTCGGACCCAGTGTGGACGTGCTGGTGGAAGGCCACTGTCGATTCAGCACCAGTACGGCCCTGAAATTTGCGAGAAAAATGGAGCCGTCGAATCCCACCTGGTTCGAGGAGCCCACACCGCACCACAAGATCGATGCCCTCATTCGTGTGGCCAAAGAATCTCCGGTTCCAATTGCAACTGGAGAGAGTCTGCATACCAAATATGAATTCGCTGAACTGCTCAAGCACGATGTCATACACATCCTGCAGCCCGAGCCACTTGCTTGCGGCGGCATCTGGTCAACCCGTATGATCTGCGATATGGTCGATGCGCACTACGGCGTGGTTGCGCCGCACGATGCCCAGGGCCCGGTTTGCACGGCCATTTGCATGCAACTGGCAGCGTGTACCCCCAACCATTTCATTCAGGAAATGTTCGACGAGTTCAATGTGGAATGGGAGGACGATTTGACAACGGGTGCCCGATTCCCTGTGAAGGACGGCTATATCGATGTGCCTACTGCACCAGGACTCGGAATCGATCTGAATATCGAGGAGATAGAGAAACATCCTTACTCTCCGCTGAACCACCTGCCGCTCTTTCAGGATGGGTGGGAACTCAGAGTCGCCCAGGATGATTAGTAAATACAAACTTCCATCGTATCTATCCCACCAACGGGTGGGGTAACATCTGAAAAGTTCAAAGGAGCGCACATGAAAAACCCCGTGAAGGAAAAACTGATAAACAACCAGCTTTCCCTCGGAGGCTGGCTCAACTTGTCATCCCCCATGGCTGCAGAAATCATGGCCGCCTCGGGATATGAATGGCTGGCGATCGATGCCGAACACTCCGCTTTTGAAATCAACCTGATGGCCGACACTTTCCGTGCTATTGAAGCTCGTGGCGCGGTTCCATTCGTGCGCACCTGGGACCACGACCCGGTAACCCTTGCCCGAATACTGGATGCAGGCGCGTTCGGGATCATCGTGCCTCACGTAAGCACCCCTGAGCAGGCAAAGGCCCTGGTGGACGCGATGCGCTATCCGCCTGTAGGTCATAGATCGGCGGGCACCGGACGCATCGCGGTTTATGGACCCGGCTACAAGGAAGCCGCCAATGAAGAGATTCTGATTATTCCCCAGATCGAGGATATGGAGGGTATCAACAACACCGAGGCCATTATGTCGGTGGACGGCATCGATGTCGGATTTCTCGGACCGG
>CAVOEZ010000536.1:0-3795 GCA_963694355.1 Latescibacteria bacterium UBA2968
TCTGAACCCCAGGAAGGAGATCCGCGTCGCCGGCGGCCGGGAACACAACTTGAAATCCTTACAGCCGCTCGCTCTCTATCCTGCGAATTCCATTTTTATGGACGGATATCTCACCACAGGTGGACAGAGCGCCTCCGAAGCTCACCGTATGATCGAAGACCTCGGATTCGAGGTCGATTCGGTGGCGGCAAATGTCACCGAGCCATTGGGCGCCGCCTGATCATCGTCACTGAAGACCCAAAACCTAATCATGTATACCTATCCCAAAACTTACGATGTCATTGTTGTTGGCGCCGGACATGCAGGAACCGAAGCGGCACTGGCCAGTGCGCGCATGGGTTCTGAAACCCTGCTCCTGACCATGAATCTGGACACCGTGGCTCAGATGTCGTGCAATCCGGCCATTGGTGGCATCGCCAAAGGGCATATGGTCCGAGAGATAGACGCCCTTGGTGGCGAAATGGCACGCAACATTGATGTAACCGGTCTGCAGTTCCGCCTGCTGAACCGCAGCAAGGGTCCAGCTGTGCAGGCCCCCAGGGCGCAGGCTGACAAGAAGGCATACCAGTTCAGAATGAAGTCTGTGGTAGAAAACCAGCCCAACCTGGACCTCAAACAGGGAATGCTCGAGGACCTTCTGGTGAACAACGGTCGGGTACAGGGGGTAACCACACGATCGAAAACCGCATTTATGGGAAGAACCGTCGTTCTCACAACAGGAACCTTCCTCAAAGGGCTCATTCACGTTGGAGATTTCAGCTACCGAGCGGGCAGGGCGGGCGAACAATCCGCGGAACTTGCATCGGATGGGCTGAAACGCCTCGGATTCGAACTGGGTCGACTGAAAACGGGGACCCCTCCAAGAGTGAACAGCCGAAGCATCGATTATTCCGGATTGGAGATCCAGCCAGGTGATGAGGATCCTCAGCCCTTCTCCTACCAGACATCGGCAATACAACAAGAGCAATTGCCTTGCTTTTTGACCAAGACTACGGCTGCCACAAAACAGATCGTTGAAGGTAATCTGGATCGTAGTGCGATGTACAGCGGGCGAATTCAATCTGTCGGTCCGCGATATTGCCCTTCAATCGAGGATAAGTTCGTCAAGTTTCCTGACAAGGAAACCCACCAGATTTTCCTCGAACCCGAAGGCTACGATACGTCCGAGGTATACCTCAACGGCCTTTCCCTGAGCTTGCCGGAAGAGGTACAAACGGAAGTGGTGCGCAGCATCCTTGGGCTCGAGCAGGCGGAGATCATGCGGCCCGGTTACGCCGTAGAATACGACTATGTTCCGCCAACGCAGATCAAAGCCACACTGGAAACCAAGCCTATCGGGGGCCTGTTTTTCGCCGGGCAGCTCAACGGAACCACCGGGTATGAAGAGGCTGCGGGCCAGGGCCTGATGGCCGGTATAAATGCTGCGCTGCAGACCAGGGGTGAGGATCCTGTAACGCTCGACCGATCCGAAGCCTATATAGGCGTGCTGATCGACGACCTGACCACCAAGGGGACGGACGAACCCTATCGAATGTTCACCTCGCTGGCGGAGTACCGACTCCTGTTGCGGCAAGACAATGCAGACCTGAGGTTGACCGAACTTGGGCGCAGAATTGGGCTGGTCACGGATGAAGCATATGCAACCTTCACTTCAAGGAAAAAGGCCATCCTGGACGAATGCGAGCGGCTTCGTCAAGTGAAAGTAAGTCCAACGGAATGTGTCCAGGAGCATCTAAGGAAGGCGAATACAACCCCGCTGTCGCAGTCGGTTAGTTTGCTGGATCTGCTGCGCCGCCCCGAACTCGATTATGGATTCGTGCAATCGGTTGCCCCACCCGATCGCCCACTGGCAGAGGATGTGTGGCGTTCGGCGGAAATCCATGTCAAATACGAAGGATACATCCGACGCCAGGAAGCACAAGTGGCGAGATTCCAGGATCTGGAAAAGAAGCTGCTTCCCGAAGATATGGGATATACTGAGCTTCCGGTGATTTCACGTCAGGCCGCAGAGAAACTGGACCGCGTCAAGCCACGTTCTCTAGGTCAGGCATCCCGCATACCGGGAGTTTCACCTGCCGATATATCCGCCCTGATGATTCTTCTAAAAAACCGGGGAAGAGGCACCACCTGACCATGGGCCCCGGACCACTCCAGGCACTCCTTTCCCTCCTCTCTGATCCGGACGAAGAGATTGTGCGTCGGGTTCGTACGAAACTATTCGAAATGGGAGAATCAACGGTTCGTGAGGTGATTGCGGCCGCGAAACCCGATTCGCCCGCCAGGCGGGAAGCGGACAGGGTTTTGCATCTTTTTCGAGAGCCTGCCCTCGAAGACCAATTCAGGAACCTATCCAAAGATCACACCGGCGATATCGACCTGGAAGAAGGGGCGTTTACCCTTGCGAAGCTGGCCTATCCGGATGTGGAAGTGAATCGGTACCAGGCACGCCTGGACCAGATGGCCAATGACCTTGCCCCACAGATCGCCCCGGACGACCACCCCATACGGGTGATCCGTACGCTGAACCACTATCTCTTCGAAGACCAGAAATTTAGAGGGCACAATCACGGTGTGGACCCGGATATCAGCTATCTGAACCGTGTGCTGGACAACAAAAGAGGCCTGCCGATCGCAATTTCTGCGATCTACATCTTGCTTGCAAGACGGCTGGATCTGCCCATTGTCGGCATCGGAATGCCGCTGCAGTTTATCGTCAAATACAAGCCTATCGACGGTCCTGAATTCCTGATCGATCCGTTCAACAGGGGACAGGTGCTAACCCGCAACGAGTGTGCGGATATCCTGGCCGATCTGGAAGAGGAATTCCATGAAGACATGCTTCCTGAATTGCCCGACCGACAAATCCTGGTACGAATGATGGTCAATCTTGTCGGGACCTATGAGTATCTCGGGAAGACCGAGAAGTCTCAAGCACTGAAGGGTTTTATCCGCGCCTTGAAACCCGGGATCGTGTGACCGGAAGCCGATCGTCAAACCGATCCCTTAGCATGCTTCGCATCTCCCGTTCGTATACCGTATGTTCACGGTGTTGACCTGTCCTTCCTTGGAGTAGCCATGCCGGATGGAACCAAAATCATCGTTCAGAATCGCAAAGCCAGACACGACTATGCGATACTGGACACCCTTGAAGCGGGGATCGAACTCCGCGGCACCGAAGTCAAATCTCTCCGTGAAGGCCGTGCCAACCTCAAGGATAGCCATGCACGCGTGGAAAACAATGAAGCCTTCCTCGTCAACCTGCACATCAATGAGTACGAACAGGGAAACAAATTTAATCACGACCCGACACGCCGAAGAAAGCTCCTGCTCCACAAACACGAAATCAACAGACTCAGAAGCAGAGTGGAAGAACGGGGACTGACGCTGGTTCCGCTAAAACTCTATTTCAAACGGGGCAAAGTAAAAGTCGAACTGGCGGTAGCCAAGGGCAAGCGGGAGTATGACAGGCGCCACGACATTGCCAAACGGGACGCCCAGCGCGAAATGCAGCGCGCACTCAAGGAAAGGACCCGGGGGTAAGCCTGCGGGTGCTACCTCCGCAGCGAGTCACACCTATGATACCACATCGAGTTCGAAACCTGCCGACGAAATCCCTCAATCGACTACGTCTTCTTTTATTGACCTTCATTCTCGTCACACCTTTGCCGGGACGCGGAGCTGAAAAGGCCAACAGCGTTCCCGTCTCGGAAGTCACCCTCTCCAAAATTGCATACGTTTCCCTGGACGCTCTTGCCGTCGAACTTCACGGAAGCACCATATACCATCCACAGAAGA
>CAVOEZ010000537.1:0-3794 GCA_963694355.1 Latescibacteria bacterium UBA2968
GGCTACTTTTCAAACTGGCGCCGGTTCTGGTATTTGCCGGGGCACTGGCCATCTATGTGGCCGTTCCCTTCAGCAGTAAAGCGATCGCGAGCGACTTTAATATTGGTGTGTTTTATATACTGGCAATTTCCTCCCTTGGGGTGCTGGGGATCCTGATGGCAGGCTGGGCTTCCAATAACAAATGGGCCCTGCTGGGCGCAATGCGATCGGCGGCACAGGTGGTCAGTTACGAAATCCCTGTGGCACTGGCGTTGTTGAGTGTGATTCCATTGGTGGGCTCTCTCAGTATGCAGGATATCATTGCGGCCCAGGACGGCGGCATCACACAGTGGTTTATTTTCCGGAATCCATTTGTCTTTGTTGGTTTTTTCCTGTATTTCATTTCCTCACTCGCGGAAGTGAACCGCACACCTTTCGATATTCCCGAGGCGGAGTCGGAACTGGTGGCCGGTTACCACACCGAATATAGCGGTATGAGATTTTCATTTTTCTTCATCGCTGAATATGGTGCAATGATGGCTGTTAGCATCGTGGCCGCGACAGTTTTCCTAGGCGGGTGGCAGGCGCCGTGGGGCGGCACCTTTCCGGGTGGCTTCGTCTGGATCATCGGCAAGGGGTTTTTCCTTGTTTTCATTCAAATGTGGATCAGATGGACGATCCCCAGGATGCGTGTAGACCAGTTGATGTACGTGGGTTGGAAGGTGCTGACGCCGGCCTCATTCGTTTGTATGATCGGGTCGGTCGTGTGGGCATTTTCAGCGCCGGACTGGCTGGATAAGTTGGGCTCTGTTGTTTTGATGGCGCTGATGGCCGTTGTTCTGGCTCTGCTCTTGCGTACTGCCGCTCAAGGCCTTATGGAAGGTCGCAGTCAGCGGGCGTCGGCCGCATAACGATTGGCCTTCCCTGCAATTGCAGGTGAAGCATACATATCTCTCAGAGGTTACGCAGATGGGACAGTATTTCAAGAATATGTATGATTCGATGGCGTCCATCTGGATCGGGATGAACGTCACGCTCAAACACCTGTTTACCCCTTCCATTACACTTCAGTATCCGGACGAGAAGTGGGAGATGCCCGAGCGGTCGAGAAATCAGCTGTTTAACGATATCGACGACTGTATCGGATGTGACCAGTGTGCGCGGGCATGCCCGGTGGACTGTATTTATATCGAAACCGAGAAGGTGGGTGCGGGTGAAGACCTCGGGTTGACATCCAAGGGCACCAAGAAGCGGCTCAAACTGTTGCGCTTCGATATCGATATGGCGCTATGCTGTTACTGTGGTCTGTGTGTCTATCCGTGCCCGACCGAGTGTCTGGTGATGACGCCGAATTACGAAGCATCGGTATACGACCGAACGGATCTGCTTTACAGATATGCCCGACCAGAAGATTATGATGCAGCGCCTGAAGCGACCGAAGCGGATGAGTCAAAAGATGAAGAAAAGGCTGTGGAGACGAGTTAAACTTTTAAAATTTAATTATCTATGGAAATTTCAACAATACTATTTTACGTTTTTGCGCTGGTGACCGTTGGTTCTGCAGCGGTGGTGACCTTTGCGAACCGGCTGATCTATGCCGTTTTCTCGCTGATGTTCACCTTTTTCGGCGTCGCAGCGCTCTATGTCTTCCTCGAGGCGGACTTTTTGGCCGCCGCGCAGGTTTTGGTCTATGTAGGCGGCATCCTCATCCTTCTGTTGTTTGGCGTGATGTTGACCAACCGGATTTATGATCTGAATCTTTTGTCGGAGCGGGTGCAGTTCGTGCCGAGTGTGGTTGTAATGGGTGCTGTATTCGCCCTGCTTGTGATGGTGATCATTAATACGACCTGGCCATCTCCCGAAGTCGTTTCTCCAGCCTCAACCACAAAGGAAATCGGCAGTTTGCTGATGACGCATTATGTTTTGCCCTTCGAGGTGGCGGGTATGTTGTTGCTGGCAGCCCTCCTGGGCGCGTCAATGTTGGCCAGCAAAGGGAAGGACGAAGAGGAAGAAGGTGAAATATGATCGTCCTTGAACATTTCCTGGTCGTCGCTGCCATGCTTTTCTGCCTGGGTCTGCTGGCGGTTGTAACCCGGCGTAATGCAATCACGGTGCTTATGGGTGTTGAACTCATTCTGAATGCGGCCAACTTGAATCTGGTTGCCTTTTCAAGATACTCCGACACGCAGATCAACGGCCAGGTGTTCGCTGTGTTTGTTATCGTACTGGCTGCTGCCGAAGCGGCGGTGGCCCTGGCGATTGTGCTCAATATTTACAGGAATTACCAGATGGTAAATGTGGACAGGATGGATTCTCTCAGTGGCTGAAATTCTGCAGGGGGAACCTGTTCATAGCTGCTCGTGTTGTTTGGGGGGGACATGTCGCTAGACATTATTCTAATTATTCTTATACCACTTCTGCCACTTTTGGCCTTTGTCATTCAGGGCTTTTTCGGACGTCGCCTTCCGCGCGGAGGAGACTGGGTGTCCCTCATTGGCATCGGTCTTGCGCTGATTCTTTCCCTTCGCTTGTTTGCCCAGGCCATTACGGCTTACGATCCCCTCTGGCAGATTCCGCTCGAGTCCTTCGTGTGGCTCGATCTCAATGTGACCCGGATCTCGGTGGGGCTCCTGGTAGACAATATTACGGTGATCATGCTGGTCGTGGTGACACTGGTGAGCAGCCTGGTTCATTTGTACTCCACAGGGTATATGCACGGCGATCCCCGGTACTCCAGATTTTTTGGATTCCTCGGGATTTTTTCATTTTCGATGCTGGGGTTGGTGCTGGTAGACAATTTCCTTCTGCTTTATGTGTTCTGGGAATTGGTGGGACTTAGTTCCTATTTGTTGATCGGGTTCTGGTATGAGAAGAACTCGGCTGCCGCAGCCTGTAAGAAGGCTTTTCTGGTGAACAGAGTAGGCGATCTGGGATTCTTTGTGGGGATCATGATCGTTTTCTGGCACCTGGGTGCGTTCGATTACGACAGTGTATATGAAGGCGTGGCGAATGGCACGCTGAGTGGGGGGTGGCTTACAGCTGCTGGTTTGTGTCTGTTCTGCGGTGCAATTGGAAAGTCTGCACAGTTTCCGCTGCACGTCTGGTTGCCCGATGCTATGGAAGGCCCCACACCGGTCAGCGCGCTGATCCATGCGGCGACAATGGTTGCGGCAGGTGTGTATATGGTCACAAGAATGTTTCCGATTCTTACCCCCGACGCCCTGGTGGTAATTTCCTATATCGGGGCAATCACGGCCATTCTCGGTGCCACCATTGCGGTTGCTCAGAACGACATCAAACGTGTGCTCGCATATTCCACCATCAGCCAGCTCGGATATATGATTATGGGGCTGGGAGTAGGCGCCTACGTGGCCGGTTTCTTTCACCTGATGACGCACGCCGCATTCAAAGCCTGCCTCTTTCTGGGGTCCGGCAGCGTAATTCATGCGATGCACCACGTGTATCACCACTCCGATAAAGACCCGCAGGATATGCGGAATATGGGTGGGCTGAAGTTGAAAATGCCCCTCACCTTCCTGACCTTTCTGCTTGCCACTGTGGCGCTTTCAGGGGTGCCTTTTACATCCGGCTTCCTGAGCAAAGATGCTATACTGGCAGGAGCTTTGGGTTACGGTGTATTCGCAGACCCAAAGCATTTCCTGATTCCACTGCTGGGTTTTGCTGCCGCCGGTTTGACGGCGTTTTACATGTTCAGGCTGATTTTTATGACGTTTTATGGTGAACCCGACGAGAAGAAGGTAGTTGAGGAGGCCCACGAGTCACCAAGGGTGATGACGGTACCGCTTGTGGTTCTG
>CAVOEZ010000538.1:0-3785 GCA_963694355.1 Latescibacteria bacterium UBA2968
TTTCGCCCGTAGGATTCTCTGCCGTAATCGAACGGGTAACGGCGTTCGTCAACAGCGGCAGCGTACCGAGACCAAAACCCAGTCCTCCAAAATCATTCATTTCTTTCTGCTCCCTTCTGCCGAACATCGCCGATCATTCGCGGCGGTAAGCTCTGCGAAGCACTCCTATGTTCCGGCAACCCTCTGCTACAATACACAGACTGGTAGATTGAGACTCGAAACGACCCCTTCGCCGTGCAGCACCTCGGTATGTGCGATCACGGATTCAGCGGGCGTCCAGGGCTTTGCCATGGTGCCCGTGTGAGGTTGTATGCGTGGAAAATCACTGCTGGTCACCATAAGCGCAATCCGAGATCCGGTTGGAAACGTGTAGGCCAATTGCGACAGGCGCAGACTCAGTCTGGTGGGCTCACCGTGCGCCATCGGCAACCGCTTATCCCATCCCTCGCGGTAACTGCATCTGAATGAACCGAGAATGATACAGGTGACCGAATCGTTGGGCTCTACAACACACAGCTTGGCGACAATGTCGGTATCATCCACATCGGTCGCAATTGTAATATCCAGTCCCACATCTCCGATCACGGTCAGATCTTCCGCAAGCAATTCACTCTGATAGAACGGCACATCGTCGCGCTCTAACAGGTGCCGCTGGTCGTGCGGCCCCTTCGGCTCCATATTCCAGAAAATCTGTCCTCCGAAGGTCGGTACGGGATTGTTTGGATCGTAGACGATCGTGTCCGAGAAGGATGAATTCGGCACTTCAAGGGACAGGATACCGTCACCTCTTTGACCATGCGCATTCCCTTGAGAAGCCAGATGCCATTTCTGCATCACTGAACTCGGGGGTGGCCAATCGTCCAGATGCATCCACCGGTTTTCACCCATCAGGAAAAGATAAACGGGAGGCTCGGAACTTATGCCATCGTCAATATCCTTCATATGCAAATCGAGGAAACGCAACTGGTTATCCGTGGTCGAAATGTCTGCCTGCTCTCCAAAATCCCAAATCCCGTACTTGCGGTGCACCTCACCCCGAGCCTGAAAGCTCACGTGACCCCACGGTCCCAGAAATAAACGCTGCCCCTTCCTGGCTTCTTCGGTCGCCCCCATATCACGAATTCGTTGATAGGCATTGAACTGGCCCATCGTAACATGATCAAACCATCCCCCGGAATGCATACCAGGTACCCTTATCCTGGGGTGCATCGGCCACTGGTCGATCTCGGCCCAGTATTCATCTTCCGTATCGTGCTCGACAATGTCGCGAAGGATCGGCAGCTTAAAACCGATGGCAGCTTCAACATCATCCAGCGACTTCATCTTCCGCAACTGTGCCCAATCTACATGATCTGAAGGCGGTTTGGTCCGTCCAGTACCGTGTCCCATCACCCACCACAGTGGATTCTCCAGCGCAAAGCAACCATCATATCGTGACCAATTGTTGAAGAACGTATTGGGCACCTCGATCGGGCAGATACAACGAATGGCCGGGTGCCCACCAACCGCGGCCGGAATCTGAAAAACCGCACCGTAACTCACACCCCAAAGCGCGATCCGACCATTGCACCACTTCTGACTCGCGATCCATTCGATGGTCGCCTGTCCATCGGCCTCCTCGTCGAACATCCGCGTGAAATGGCCTTCCGACTCGTACCGACCCCGGCAATCCGTGGCCACATACCCGTACCCACGCTCAACGAACGGTCTGGCGTTACCCCCCAGGTGGCCAACGCGGTCGTAGGGCGTCCTTGTCAAAATAATCGGGAAAGGACCTGGGCCATCGGGCAGGTAAACATCTGCCGCCAGCAAGATTCCATCGTGCGCGGGGTACTTCTCGCAAACAATTACTTTCATCGGTGGTCCCATTCAGAAGCGATTAAGACAGTCACGGCGTGGGGATCACCCTGCAGATACGATGGATTTCCAATGCAGCCAAGATCAACTTGCAATCAACTTAGCGTCACCGGGTCTCCTGCCTGCACCGACCCCGGCGTGCCGAGGACCGCGTATACGCCGGCGCAAGGAAACTGGCCGATGTCCCCGACCTGAATTCTGTTGTGACGCGTCAGCGTCCTGAGAAGGTCTGTGTCCTTGGGTAAACCATCCTGAGCAAGCGTCATCATCACGCATCGCGGATCGGGAAGCGCAACTATGAGTTGGGCTGTTGAGCCAATTTCGAGCTTATGTCCGACCCAGTCATTCTCGAGAAAACCAGGTTCGTCGGTGGCCAGGATGATGTTCATTCGAAACCGGCGTTGGTCAACACTGCTATTGGGCGCCAATTCTGTCAGTCTCTCGATGGTTGAGGTGGTCAGGACGGACACCGGAAACAAGTCGAAGAACGAACCTTCCGGGACCGGAGACGGCGCGCCCACCTCCGCGAAAAGAGCCGAACCGAGCTTCTGTTCGACAACCGTGTCTCTATGGCCTGCCGGATCGAGATCCTCGACGTCCGGATGGTATTGGTCGATGGTAAAGTCTGCTGGAGCTGTTTGCGCCAACGTCACTTTGCGCTTGAACCACGCTGACAGGAATAGGTCGATGCTACCGGAGTCACTCGCTTGCGCTGTGCCGTCGGGCAACGTGATCCTCACGGGTGGCATCTCCCCGCCCAATCCAGGAGGCTCAAGAAAGGTCGCCTGGCACCCCAACAGGTTCGGAAACAACTTCACACTCTTCGCACTTGCCACCTTGCCTGTGTCCACGTCGATAATTGCATAGGCCCGATCGCCCAGCACCCCTTGTTCCGTGAGGTCCGTTTGATCGAGCTTCTCGCCCCCCATCGACTTGACAGGAAATCTCCACAACTCGGACACCGAGCCCACTACGCTGTCTGCCATAGGGTTCTCCTTTGCGTCTCGTCTCTTCTGCTCCATGAACAAGTCATCAAGAAAAAGTATCCGTTAGCGGCTGATCGAAAATTCGCATTGAATTCAGATACTTCAGCGTGAGTTTCCGGTCTCAGCCACAAGCCGTATGAACCCACCCAGTCACCTAAGGATGGTCCGGCCCCCACGCGTCACGCGCCACTTGCCATCCGCATCCCGGTGGTAGACCACAAAACCCCATCCTGTATCCACAATTGGATCTCCGCCGGCCAGAGGGGTGTCAGTAGACTTGTAACTATAACGCTCGAACGCCCATTCGCCATTCACCACAAATTCCTGCACCGGCTTGTCCCAGTTTGTTTTGTATGCCTTCAGATATCCTTCAAGCCAGGGACGAACGGCTGCTTTGCCCACAAACGGCTTTGCGTGTGCTGCCATGAACACCACATCGTCCGTCAGCATCTCCAGCAGTATTTCCAGATTGTTGGAATTTATCGCTTTCACATAGGCCTCGTGGGCCTTGTGTGCAGCGGCATCTGACGCGGCTGAGTCGGTAGACTCTGAGAAAGCTATCGGACTATAGACTGTCCCAATAGCCAGGATTGCCAGGATAGTAAGGGCTGTACGCATCGCAGAATACCTTTCAACATTTTATAGTTTGAGTCAATTGGCCGACCCCGGGAAGGACCGGTGAGCGAACATCAAGGGTTGCAATGGCGCGACTTTATTACCAGTCGGAGGTCACCAAATAGGCCAGGATTGAGACACCCCCTTCAAGAGAATTCGGACCGTTCCGATCCGACAGGCACTGTAATATGTTGTTCGCAATTAGGTTAGGTGCGATTCGTTCTGTTGTATTCGCATGTTATGCTGGCCTTTCTGAAACATTCTCTTTACATTACAATATGTATTGTATATACTACATAATGTAACGCGAACATACCTATTCGTATT
>CAVOEZ010000539.1:0-3781 GCA_963694355.1 Latescibacteria bacterium UBA2968
TTCGTGGGATGGCTGATTCAGAAGCGTGTTGGCGGGAAATGAATGCTTCAGGAAAGATTATACTCTGTGTCATGCTGGCTGTCGGTTGCAGACAGGAGGCGCCTGCACCTGAGCATCCACCCCGGGGAACACCCATCAGTAACCGCCTGGCCGATCCATATTCTGCCTTCACGGATACTTCCAACACGCATCTGACCAGACTGATCGCAGGTATAATAATCGCACGTGTGGCAGAGGGACCTGCGTATCTGGCCGGCCAATATTACTCGGGACGCTCCGCTCTCGTAAGGTCCGTGCTCGACTCCCTCGAGACCACGGACCCGGATCAAGCTGCCTGGCTTGCTGCTTCACTCCTTAAGAATGCCCCCGGTGAAGAGAAACTGGATTTCGAAATCGTGCTTCTTCGACTCGGTAATGTCTCCGTAAAACCACTCACCTCGCTGATCTCCACTCATGCAGACTTGCAGACCAGGCTTCAGGCGCTCGACGCCCTTGGAAAACTAGGCTCTCGTGCTTCGTTTGAGTCCATCACAGCCTGTCTGCAAGACTCCAGCAC
Organism: Latescibacteria bacterium UBA2968; assembly: GCA_963694355.1. Lineage (GTDB taxonomy): Bacteria > Latescibacterota > UBA2968 > UBA2968. Next base: position 557 of record CAVOEZ010000539.1, read on the forward strand.
ATGGATCCGAATGGGTGCTGCTCATGCACTGGGAAATTTGAGTGGCCCCCAGGTGCTGGTTGCTCTGTCTGAGGTTCTGGATGATACTTCGGATGTCGTGGTAGCCGCCTCCCTTGTGGCACTCGGAAAATCAGGCGATCCGCAATCACTGCCGCACATTCATCCTCTGTTAACACACAGAAATCCCCGCGTCAGGTCGGCTGCAGCTTCCGCACTCGGCAGGCTGGGCCAGAAGGAATCATTAAACCATCTCGAGCAACTCCTGACAGACCCAGACGAGGGAGTTCGTTTCAAGGCTACAAGAGCGGCAAGAGCGATAGGGTCGAATTCAGAGGATCAGTCTCCATGAATAGAACACCACCTGCCATATGGATCCTCCTGACCATCTGTCTGATGTGCTTCGAATCCTGCGGAAAAACCAAACCCGTGACGGAGGAGGAACAGGACGGAACAGAGACCACGATTCCAGGATCAGCAGACCCCCCTTATTCCAACACGGTGAAGTACCCCAGTGGACTGCAGCTTGTGCTGATTGGTGACAATGACTTGACCAACAGCTATCCTGCGCCACCGAGCAACCCCTACGGGGGGACTCGCCAGAAACACTACAGTCGCGTATCGTATTTTATAGACCTCGATCGCGCACCGGTGTCCCAGCAGGTAGCCACAAATTTCCGGCTGTCGGAATATGTGGGGCATGTGCAGGCGCGTGGCCTCACGCGAGCTTACATAGATCCACAGGTAGTCTATCATACCCAGCAGATCCGATCGGGACTCGCCAGAGCACTTGTCCTCAACAGCGCCTACAGATCTCCCGAGCATAACAGCGCCGTGGGTGGAGCCACATACAGCAGGCACATCTATGGGGATGCGGTCGACATCGATATAGATCAGAACAGGGCGGATGCCAACCAGCGCGCCCAGGAGCTCTTCAACGAAGCACTCGATGCGGGTGTGGACTTTGTGCTTCCGCTTGCCGAAACGTCCATTGTAGTTAGTGGAGTGGAACGCGTGTCATGGGTTCATCTCGATGACAGGGGGTTTTAGTATCATGCGGCTGCCTCTCCTTGCTTGTCTTCTCCTGTTCCCGGGCAATGTCCTTGCCCAGTTCTTTTCGATACCCCCAATCTCGCACCCTCGGTACGCGTCCGGCGACATCGACGGCGACGGCACAGTGGAGATCGTCGTGGGAGGCAGAGTGGGTCCATTCAAAGCGATTACAGATCCCCTTTCCACAAAGCGTGCACGCGTAGATCTTTACCGACGAGGTGGAAACGATCTCTCCATCCTTGCCACCGGGCCTGATCTGAATCAGGTAGACGATGTGGCAACCGGTAACCTGAATTCAGAAAGTGGCATGGAGATCCTGGCAGTAGGCGCCGGGCGCCTGTTTGTGCTTGGTTGGACCGGAGACCGGCTGGCCATACGGAACGTGGAGAATCTGCCATCGGGATCATCACAGAGAATAGAAACCATTGACATCGATAACGACGGTTCCGACGAGTTGATCCTCACGCGCTACGGGCTCTCTGGGGATGGAGACGTCGGGACAACATCGGTAAACGTCTACTCGTGGGAAACAGGTAAACTAAGCCTGCTCCAAACCATTGATTTGCGAACCCACGTGGGAGACCTCGCGGTAGTAGAGGATGCCGAACCGAAACTCATACTGGAAACCGGCACAGGGGATGAAGGTGGCGAAGTTCGGGTGTTTGGCCTCGGGTTGACCCATCACCGGGAAATCTGGAGAGGACAGGCAACTGAACACAGGAACCGGGCCCTCAGTCTGGCCTCCATTCCGGGGACCGGCCATCTGGTTGTAGGAAGCGTTACAGGAGACGTCCGACTGTTTCTGTTGGAGAAGACCGGAATGTCGTTCAGAGGAAAAGGACCATCCCAACGGAATATTTCCGGCATTCTCCTGCTCGATGATGGCCTGGAAGTTCTCTCTGTGATAGGAACTTCTACAACCTCGCAGGTTCCCGCAAGCATATTACCCCTCTCCTTTTGACATCCCCGGAGTGGGTGCTGCCCGTCCATTCCTCCGCAGCCAGAGTTGCCCCTATGCCTTCCGGACGAACACACAGACGCATTGAACTGATCGCTCTGGGCGTACTGTGCATCGTTGCATTCAACTACCGAGTGTGGCTTTCCAGCCGATTTGGAATGGATCGGGCATTTGAATATGCACTTGTATTTGTGGGTGCCTACCTCTTTAGCTCATTCCTGTTATCCCCCGACCTCGATCTGCGCCGTAGTGACTCCAATTCCAACTGGGGCATTCTACGTCTGTTTTGGAAGCCTTATGCCGCATGCTTCAAGCACCGCGGGTTGTCACACAGCATCATTCTCGGACCCTTTTCGCGGGTCCTGTATCTCGCCGTAATCCTGTATTCGATTCTTTGCATCGTGAACACCTTCCTTGAACTCGGGTTGAATGTCCGCCTGAGCAACTTCAATATCGACTGGGCACTAGCGGGATCCGTACTGTGTGGGTTGTGGCTTCCCAACGTATGTCACATCCTGATGGACAGAGTGTCCAGAAATCCTCGCTGATGTTTGACAATTCGCGACCTACGTTATATATTGCATGTTTTGCGGTTTTATGGGTTATGGTAAGGAGCTACAGATTGCCAACAGGGCGCCGCAGGCAACTCTCTGTTCTCGTAATCCCGGACGATGGATCCCGTACGCTTGAATTCAAACTCAGCTACTGGATGCTGCGTCTTGTGACGGGAATACTGATCTTACTGGTCGTGCTGTTACTTGTCGGGGGGCGGTACTATTGGCTTTCAAGATCTTGGGAACGGGTCGCTCAATTGCATAAACGCGAGAACAGCCGCCTTCGTGCGGAAGTTGAAAGGGTGGAAGAACTTGCGTCGATGGTGACGAGAATGAAGGAAGTGGACCAGCAGTTGCGGTCGATGCTGTCACCCAATCTATCGCTCCCACCATCCTCATACACGACAAGTCCGACCACCGAAGCGCTGTTCGATGGATCGGTAGCCTCGGAAAAGGTCGCAACGTTGAAGATACGACCTGCGGCTTACAGGCAGGATACATTGGACCCTCGTCGGGTACCCTCGGTATGGCCCATACCTAGATCTATCGGTTTCGTAACAGCGGAATTTGAAGATTACAGAGGCGTTCTCAAGAATCAGCACCTGGGTATAGACATTGCCGCACCCGAGGGCGCTACGGTTCACGCAACCGCCGATGGGAAAG
>CAVOEZ010000540.1:0-3764 GCA_963694355.1 Latescibacteria bacterium UBA2968
GTAATGTTCATCCTGGAAAATGTCTTTCATGGTATAAATTCTCGCAGCGGGCACCTCGCTGGACTCCAGCAGTGCCTCCAGTTCAGGCAGGTCATGTTCTGCGGTCCAGTCGGCAATAATGGCATCCAGCTCATCTTCATGCGTCGAACGATCGGTCGCAATGGCGAACCGGGTGTCATCGATCAGCTCCGGCATGCCCATACACCTGGCCAACCGAATAAATGTGGCTTGATTGCCCGCAGTAATGTGGATGAATTCCCCATCCCCGGTCGGGTAAAGATTATTGGGTGTATTGTCCGGCAATCTCGAACCCGTCCGCTTTGCTACCGCACCCAATTCCGCAAACGCGGGAACGTGGGGTTCCATAAAGCTGAAGGCGCCTTCATAGAGCGCCGCGTCCACCACCTGACCTTTTCCTGATTTCACTCTGGCAAACAGCGCCATCACGGCGCCGAATGCACCGTAAAGGCCGGTTATGGAATCCGTCAGCGAGATCCCGACGCGCGTGGGCGGCCGATCGGCATCTCCAGTAACCTCCCGGAGTCCACCCACCGCCTCGCTTGTAACCCCGTAGCCCGGACGCTCTCGGTACGGCCCCGTTTGACCGTACCCACTTATCCTGACCACGATGATCCCGGGATTGATTGAGGATAATGCTTCAAAATCAAGCCCCCAGGCCTCCAGTTTGCCCGGTCTGAAGTTCTCCACGAGAATATCAGACTTCGCCACCAGCCGTTTGATCACTTCCTGGCCGTCCGGCGTCCTCAAATCCACAGATATCAAGTGCTTGTTGCGCAGAATGCTGGCCGCATACAGCGACCTGCCCTTGCTCCGCTTGCCCATGGTGCGCACCGGGTCACCCGAAGGGGGCTCCACCTTGATGACTTCGGCCCCGAAATCGGCAAGCAGCCGACCACAAAATGGCCCCGCCACAGTGCTGCCCAGTTCAATTACGCGGCATCCTGAAAGCGGGCCACCTGTTCTCTCATCTGTCATAACCCAATACCCCGAAAAAAGGACACCTCTGGTCACGCGGACCAAAGGCGAATTATCTTGGGTTACAACATGCGAAAACAAAAATCTGAAGTCAAAGGGAATTGGATCCAGAACTGACGTTCATACTGGAAGCCGCTGAGTTGCCCTGCATAAATTGTAGACTCCCTGGCGGATCACGCAGTTTTGAGGGCGCTGTTTCAGTCGTTAAACTGCTGCATTCTATGCCTTACTCGGAAGACCAGTCTTGTCTCCCGCAGGGCCGAAATCAATGATCCTTGCATTCCCCACGTATTCCTGAGTCTCATAGTGATCGGCGGAATGCATTCACGGAAGAATCAAGAAAACGGGCACCCGTTGACAATCGTGCCTTCACGTGACCCTCTGACGCCGGCCGTACCTACATCTAAGCCGTCCACTTCTCCCTTTCCCACTGCTTCTGTCCAATGCGCTCGACGTACTCTTCACCCTTGTGCTCCGTCAGCCATCCCTTCAGCGGCACATCCTCATCGGTAGGCTGCCACCATCCTTTCACATCCACGCCATCACCCAGGAGTTGCCGGCGAACCGGATCGCATTTCACCAGAACTTCTTCAGGAATCAAATTGTAATCGAGTCCACGCAGCCACCTATAGCTGTATCCAAGGAACAAGACCTTCCGAGTCACGTCAGACGTGTTCAACCCGCGTGCGTGCCATAGCCTGCGATCGAAAAGTACAGCCGTCCCGGCCTTCACCCTCACCTGAACTTCGTCTTCGAATTCGTTCTCCGGATGCCGATCGGGTGGATAGTCCCGTTTGTGACTTCCGGGTATAATCCGGATGCCACCTCGCTCTGGGGCGTCCGTATCGGTCAACCAGAAGGCAACCTTCAGTGATAGACGCGGCTGTGGGCGCTCCATCTCTGGAACCGGTCGCCCTCCATCCTGATGCCAGCCCCCCTTACCCTTCTTCTCATCCGCCTCCAGTTCAGGTGGATAGTAGATCAGATGAGAGATATAGTGCTGAACATTCCAACCCAGAATATCCCAGATCAGTGGAAACGTTTTCGGCCAGTCCAGCAGGTCCAGGAAGGCATCATCCTCAACAATCGTCCGGAATTTCGCCATCATCGCTTCGGGTCCAAGCCCCCTCGCCTCTCGTTCCTTCGCGTCCACGCGGTCGCCCGCCTCTTCTATTCTGCCCAGCGTCCCCTCGTCCAGGGCATTCTCCACGATAAGGTATCCCTGCTGATCGAACTGATCTCGTTGAGCTTCAGTCATGCAATGGTCGAGCGATTTGAGGTCCACATTCCCTCCTTGCTGTCGGGTGGTGACCAGGCGTGGTCAGCTTATAACTTTCTGGTTTTCCCTGGGGCCTTCGATACACCCTCCCTCACAAGAGCTCGGGAGGGCACTCAGGCAAACGGGTGTTTCGCGGGATCCAATCAGGAGTTTGCGCTCAACCGACCGTTTCCCCGAGTGCCTGGAGCAGCGACAGCTGCGGAAGGTGTATCGAGGGGCCGATCAGGATCGCTCGTGGCCTTCGATACACCCTCCCTCGCTAAAAGCTCAGGAGGGCACTCAGGCAGACGGGTGGGTTTCGTGATCCAAGCAGGACTCTGCGCTCAATCAACCGTTTCCCCGAGTGCCTGGAGCAGCGATAGCTGCAGAAGGTGTATCGAGGGGCCGATCAGGATCGCTCGTGAACGCCCGGGGCCTTCGATACACCCTCCCTCGCTAAAAGCTCAGGAGGGCACTCAGGCAGACGGATGCTGATTGTGAGCGATACAGCTATTGTCCGGTGATCCTGCTGGAAATCAGGAACCCCAACCATTTCCCCGAGTGCCTGGAGCAGCAACTGCTGCGGAAGGTGTATCGAGGGGCCGATCAGGCTCACCCGTGAACGCCCGGGGGCCTTCGATACACCCTCCTTCGCAAAAAGCTCAGGAGGGCACTCAGGCAGACGGGTGATTCGCATGATCTCAGAGGCTATTGTACAGTGATCTCAAGAGTTATCGGTCGGTGGTCCTGTAGAATATCTGGGACCTAAGCCAACTGGAGCGCTCTCCATCGGTCGTAGTAGATATGCATCTTCTCGGGCAAGAAGTCGCGTACACTGTCTGCGAGCAACCATTTTACTCTATCGTCCGTTTCTGCGGGTTCCTCATCTTCTGTATGCTTGCGCCAGTTCGCGGCAAGGGTCATCCTCTCGGGCTCAACAAGATAGACTCCCCTGTGTATCGTGTTGCCATCCCAGAATATCGTCTGCCCCGCCTTCAGGTGGATCACTTTCTGAGTCGAGAGGTCTGCCTTACTCCCATTCACCAGGCATTCACGCTCCTCCTCGGTACGATATCGTCTATGGCTCCCGGGCACCAGCTGCAGCCGCGAGTCATCTACGAGCGCAAGGTGCCACTTGAGCCCATTTTTTGGCCGGTTCAGGACCTCCATTTCCACTTCGGGAGATCCGTCTCGCTCGTTTTTGCCAAAGTCACGATGCCAGCCGCCTGTGTGATCCACCTCATTCGGGGAAGAGAACAGGAGCACGTCGCCCAGTCGGAATTCGTTTCCAAGCACCGGCTCAACATACTTCATCACATGGTCGGAGATGAGGTACTCGGCGAAGAGGGGTTCATTGAACTCGGGCGCGAACAACCCACGCACCATAAGTGCCTCATCGTTAGGCGTGCGGTGCGTGAACAGGTCTACTTCTCCAGATCGTGCCTTTGCCTTCACACGTTTCGCCGCGGCGAGGAGTGGTGCCAGCATTGTGGGATCCACGGCGTCATCT
>CAVOEZ010000541.1:0-3762 GCA_963694355.1 Latescibacteria bacterium UBA2968
ACAAAATCGACGAGGGACCACGGACCACGGACCACGGACCACGGACCACGGACCACAGAGGCGCGGGTAGGAGCAGCGGGAGGATGGTAGGGCGTGGGGGAGTGCCTCATCGGGGATCAACGGCAAAGGCAAAACCGACGAGGGACCACGGACGACGGACCACAGAAGCGCGGTAGGGAGCGGGGGGAGGGTGGTCAATCATGATCAATGTATTCTCGAAAATCGACTGTAAACAGCTCGCCTCGGTGAGATCGCGCATGTGACCACGCTTTTGCCTTCGTCCGTGGTCTATGGTCCATCGTCCATCGTCGCAGTTGCTTTCTCCTGGAGCCTGAATGACCAACGACATCACCGGAGTCGCATATCCACTTGAGGAGAAGTGGCGGCGTCTGAAGGAGGAACTCGCGGCGGCTCCGATGCCTGCACCCACAGGATTCACACGGGACATCTATCTGGACATCGCCGAACGGATCATCCGCACCGCGATCCCCTGGCAGGATGAAACGGGAACGGTCATCGACCCTTACAAAGGCGAGGAAACCAACTCCTGTACCGCCCGATTTGTCGGCACACTCGGCCAACTCATCGCGGCAGGACGTTGTCACGACCTCATCGACGCGTGTATCGCCGGATACGAAGCCTGCCTGTTGCGCCTGGACGAAGTCAAAACCTCCCCGGAGTTCTGGACCAAAGAATTGATGTATGCCCATCGGGCGCTGAAGGGAAAAGTCCCGGACGCCCGAATCGACCGGTGGAATGCCGTATGGGAGACTCACGATCCCCGCAGCTGCTATCGGTGTATGGCCGAAAATCTCACCGTCAACTCCGTCGTCTTCGCCCTTGCTGGAGAATACTTCAAACACCGAAACGGCCTCATCCCGGACATCGCCATTGTGGACGAACTCATGTCCAGCCAGCGAAATCTCTTCACACCGCACGGGATGTATCGCGATCCCAAAGACCCGATCACCTACGACCTCGTCGTCCGGCAGCAGCTTGACCTCATCCGCAGCTACGGGTATCAGGGAACCCATCTCCCCTGGCTCGAAGAAACCTCACGCCGGGGTGCGCTCACCGCGCTCCTCTATCAGTCATCCGTTGGACAGGCCCCATTTGGCGGACGGAGCAACCAGTTCCTCTTCGTCGAGGCCCACTTCGCCTGCATGTGCGAATCCCACGCCCGATTCTACGCCGCAGCAGGCGATCACCTCATGGCTGGAATCTTCAAACGCGCCGGGCGTCGCGCCGTATCCCTCACCCTCCCCTGGATCATGAACTTTGAACCCTATCATCATACCAAACAGGGTTTCTCTCCGTCACTACAGCACGGCGTGGACTCCGGCGGCTTTTACAGCATCTACGGCATCCTCATGGGCAGCCTCTGCGGAACGGCCTATCACCTGGCGGATGAAGAAATCGAGGAACGCCTCATACCTTCAGAACTCGGCGGATACACCTTCGGACTCTGGCCCGACTTCCACAAAGTCTTCGCGACCGGATCCGGATATCATCTGGAAATCGACACCTGCGCCGACCTCAAAAAGGACGCCACGGGATTGGGTCGCTTCCATCGGCTGGGCGTAAGACCTGAAGCGGCCCTCTCGGGAGGCATTGCCGCCGAGGCCGACTACACCTTCGCGTTCGACAAACCCGTGCACAACCTCGCCATCGGTCCCGCGTGGACTTACGAAAGCGGCGATGAACATCGCCTGGCGGATCACGATCAAATAGAAGACGTCACCCTGGACATCCAGGAGGAAAGCGTCGACCGCCTCAACTTTAGCATCACCTACAACCTGCCCACATCGGAAATCATCGAAGAACACTACGAACTCACCTCGGACGGGTTACGCTACACTGTGGACATATCGCCCAAACCTGTCAAAACCTGCATCCTCATCCCGATCATCTCAACAGATGGGGACGCCTCGTCGACAGAAAAGCTCTCGAACTCGCTGATGGAGGTCACTTACCGAGACGCCATCTACCGAATCCAATTCACCGATGATATCCGGTACAGACCGGATCCTCCGGCCGCAAATCGAAACGCCTTCTACAAGACCCTGGAAGTCACCGGAAACACGGTCACACTCCAACTCTCCCAAATATCCTGAGGCCGCACCTTGACCCATTCCCCATGTACAATGTACAAACCGGCCGACATCGACCGCGCCAGAGCGAACATCGATCGCCATAAATGGGCAAGCGATCTCTACGCCGGAATCCGGTCTCAGGCGGACTATTATCTGGAAATGGATCGTGACCGACTTCGATCCTTCATCAGCGAACAAACCCCGCTCATCACCGTCAAGTGTCCCCACTGTGGGTGCGGGCCCTGGTATGCCTACGTCCTCATCAACAATGGGGATGCCCTCCAGTGCCTGGATTGCAAAACCACCTGGGACCACGATCCGGCGGACACCAGTGAAGACTGGAACATCCAGGCCGTCATCCGAAGTTATCGCCTCAAGCACATCCTCGGCGGACTTGAAAGCGCGGCGCTCATCTACCAGATCGAAGGCGAGATCTCTTACGCCGAAAAAGCGGCCATCCTAATCACACGATTCGCAGAAGTCTTCAAAGACTACCGCATCAACCGGGTGAACAGAAACGAATGGCAGGAAGACAACGACCCATACTACGGCAAAATCGATGGCTGGAAACAGAGAGACGCCGGGGCCGTGCGCCCGGTCCTTCACGCCTACGATCTCATCCGGGAATCGGGATGTCTCTCCAATACCGAATGTGCAGACATAGATAAGAACCTGGTCGCTTATGTCGGGGACTACTTCGTCCAGAGCTTCCACAACACCACCACCTCGCTCGAAGGCTACGACTACACCGAGGACATGTCGCCCTATCTCTCCCATCACTCCATCCAGGATCATGGAGGATCGTGGTGGTGCATCGCCGCATCCGCAGCGCTCCTCTCAGACACGGAAATTCTGAACTCCGTCGTCACCCTCTACGAAGACATGCTCGCCCCCGCATCCGGTGTCTTCTACGAAGACGGCACCTTTTACGAATGCGCTGCGGACTACACGCTCGGTCTGCTCCAGGCGACTCAGGGCATCGCAGAAATCCTGACGGACAATGTTGAGCCGGCCATCTACGACAATCCCAAATGCGCACTCTGGGAAACGTGCTACACCTGGTTTCTGGACGGCTCCTTTCCAAATGACACCCTACCCGCCATCAACGACTCCCATGTAGGCAGTCCACTCCGTCCATTCTGCTCTGAAATCGCCTACATCAACTATGGAAATCTTAAAGCGCTCACCCACCTCAGAAAGACATGGGGGTCAGAACTCGAAGGCGGCACGAAATACTCCTTGTTCTATCGTGACCCGGACATCGCCCTCGATCAAAAGGGATTGCCTTACGGGCGCGATAGCCTCCATCTGAACGGCATGGGCGTAATGATGCTCCGTCATGGACAAAAAAAATCCGACCAAACCGTCGCCTACATCGACTACGGTCCCTACATCCCTGCCGCGCACAAACAGAAGGACTACCTCAACTTCGGACTTTGGTCTTGCGGTCACGAAATCGCCACCGAAATGGGATACAACTGGAATCCCGAGTGGGTGAGATTGTGGGAACGCAGCGAGCGGTCTCACAACACCGTCTATGAACTCGCCGCCCAGGGTGAAGGAGGAGAGCCCCTCATCTGGTGCATCACTCCCGGACCCAAAATCGCCGAAGCAGGACTCCCGGGCGAGAACTCGCGACTCATCGCCATCCTTCCAAGGGAAAGCGCGC
>CAVOEZ010000542.1:0-3759 GCA_963694355.1 Latescibacteria bacterium UBA2968
TTCGTCCGGTGACTGTCAAGGCTCCCGAAGGCTCGATCCTCAACGCCCAGTTTCCTTGCGCCGTTGGAGCTCGCCATTTGATCGGGCATTTTCTGTCCCAAGCCGTCTTTGGTGCACTGGCAAAGGCCATTCCCGACAGGGTTCTGGCAGATGGTTCCGCCGGATTGTGGAATACACAGCTGGAAGGACACGACCGGGAAGGCAGAATGTTTGCCTATATCTTTTTCTCAGCGGGCGGCATGGGGGCCAGGCCTACGGTGGATGGGCTGTCTGCAACAGCCTTTCCCAGCGGGATCAGGGGGGTGCCTGCGGAGGCCATCGAGGCAGTATCGCCCGTGTTGCTGCTCAAACGTGAACTGATTCCGGATTCGGGTGGGGGAGGGAAATATCGAGGCGGGTTAGGTCAGGAGATGGTGTTGAAGATGGATACCGACACACCTGTACTCCATTCTTGCATGTATGATCGTACACGGAGTCCGGCCAGAGGGTTTCTTGGAGGCATGGATGGCACCGTTGGAGAGGTGATCCTTTCAGATGGCAGCAGGCCCCATCCGAAGGGGAAGTATGACATCCTGCCGGGACAGACGGTTACCCTTAGATTGCCAGGCGGAGGAGGATTCCATTCGCCGCTGGAACGGGTTCCAGAACTCGTCCTGGAGGATGTTCGGCAGGGCAGGGTTTCAGCTGATGCCGCCCTCAAGGTCTACGCGGTGGTACTGTCTGAGGATGGCGCTTCAGTGGACACCCACGCCACCGAGCGACTTCGGCGGCAGCGTAAAAATGATAGCCGCTGAGTTCTCGTTCGTTCAGATAAAGGAGACGGCGTGAAACAGATCGTTGTTCTGGTTGCTCTGGTGACGATGGTAGTTACATGTGGTGGAAAGGTGATCGAGCCGGAAGTGACCCTTTTGGGCCTTTGGAAGCTGGTTGCCACCAACGATGAACCCGTGACCGTGAACTATACGATAGATTTCCGTGTCGACGGAAGCTACGCCTTTACGAATACGATTTACGATGGGAACAAGATTACATCTCAGGGTTCCTGGGCCATATCGGGCGATCGGTTGACTATGGAGGGTGTGGAGTTTGTATTCCGACTGCGAGAGCAGGCCTTGACACTCCTGCCAACCAGCGGGTCTGGCAGTTTTACCTATGAGAAGCAGTAACGCTTCCGGATTTACCGGTCGTCCTGCTTCGTAATCCGAAGTGCGGTGTAGGGCTTACCTGGCAATTCCAGATCGCATTTACCCTCAAAGGAACCTTCGACCGCGCGCACCTCCATCTCCCAGGTGTCTATGATTTCGATTCGGTATGATGCTCCATCCGGCAGCGTAAGGCGTTTCCTGGCAGACTGATTCGGTCCAAGATAGGCCAGATAATACGCTCCTGATTTGCCAGCGGCAGGTACACCGATATCCTGAGGTTCCAGAGGTCCCGGGCCACTCTCCAGGATTTCGCGCAGGAAGGCAATTCTTGCCGGACTGGTGCCGTGAAGCACTCCGCCCTTTGACCACCATAGAATGTCTTCTGGATGCAGGTAGGTTTCCCCGTGGCCGACATAACCTCCCCTGATAAAGCCGTCCCAAAATCTTCTCACGAGTTCCTGTCCAGTGATGTTACCCCAGCCCTGGGGTACGTTCCCTTCATAGCAGCATTCGTCATCGATCGCAGGCTTTCGATATTGTTTTAGCCATTTGGTCATATCGGATGTGTTGCTGCTCTGTATGCTTGAATGCGTAACCCACGGCAGGGCATGGTCGTAAAACCGAACGCAGTTGTGAATGCTCCTGAGATGCTGGCTGGGGTCATGCTCCTGAATGATCTTGAAGAAGCGGTCCCAGTCCTGTTCGCTTTTGGATCGCATCAGGTCCCATTCGTTCGCCAGCGACCACCAGACATTTCGGTACGCCGACAGCCTCGCCACCGCGTATTTCAAATATCGATCATCGGATACCGAGTCCATTTTTGCGTAGCCCCATCGGTCGTAGGGATGGAACAGGATGAGATCGGCTTCAATACCCAGATCTCTCAGATTACCGATTCGTTTTTCCAGATGATGCCAGAATGCCGGGTTGAATCTGGAAAAATCCCACCCGTCATCGATGGACCCATGAAAGGGGTGGAAATCCGGTTCGTTTTTGCTATACGAATAATGTTTTGGAAACACGCACATCCTGATTTTATTGAACGGACCGTTGCGCAATGTTTCCAAGGTTTGGAGTTCCTGTTCATCACCTTGATGGTTCCAGGCGTAACAGGTTGTGCCCACAGGGTAATAGACCCGACCGGCGGCGTATGCAAAATGACGCGTTCGGTATACGCCAACGGGACCGTGATTTGGTTCTGTCGGTGACGTGCATTCGAATTCGCCGAACTGGCCGTTCAGCGCATCGAGATTGCTGGACGTTTCGTATTGCCACTGACCGGTTCGGTCCGGCATGTACCTGACGCGATAGATGCCCTTGCCATCGTAGAAGCCGTCTACCTGTACGGTTCGATTGCCCAGTTTGAATTCCGCGGATAGCGTGACGTCCACGTACGGATTTGGGGTTGCTTCCGCTTGCATTTCAAGTTCGAATATGTCCCACTGTTCGACTTTCGCGGCTGCCATTTTTGATGCTCCTTGACCTTCCCGGGTTGATTGATCTCAATGAAGGAATTTAAACGCCGGCGCCTGACAATGAGGAGAGGACTGTGCCGCGCGACTGTGCTTTCGAGGATCGCTAGTCAGCCACTGTCAATATATGTTCGGTCTCCTGCTAGCACAATAGGAAGCCCCACGGGGTGTGTGTTTCTGCCTGCGAACTCTATTGAGTAGGATTTTGAAGCAGGTCAGTTGTGGGTCCCCGTTCCTTCGGGCACTCCTTAAACGCAGTGATTTCCCTCTTCACCACTCACATTCGTTTCTATTTGAAGCACCATATTGCAGTGGGGTAAGTTCGCGAAAATTTAGATGTTGACGCTCCATTTTTGGTGTGATATTTTGATGCACAATGCGACGTGAATCAAGACAATAAAACGCGAGCAAGAATATGGCAGAAAAGCACAAGGAACCAGCCTCAGAAAAAGCACGCAGGTCGCCCGCCAATCTGTGGCGCGTACTGAACAGGATATTCGCCTACAGCAAACCCTACCGGTGGCGCTTGCTTGCGGGGATGGTGCTGACGCTGCTGGCAACGGTTGTATGGCTAACGATTCCTCTCGGCATCCGGTCCCTGCTGGATTCGGTCTTTGAAAAGGGTGATCAGGATCTGTTGAACTGGCTCGCTGCAGGGATGCTCGTGCTGTATATCATTCAATCGCTGGTGTCCTTCGGGAGCCACTATCTGGTAGATTGGGTAGGGGAGCGAATCGTAACCGATCTCCGACAGGATATTTACAGGCATCTGCATCGACTGGGATTTCGCTTTTACTCCGAACAGCGCCTCGGTGAACTGACTTCCAGGCTTACCAACGATGTGGGAGCGGTTCGTGGCGCTGTGACAGATGCGCTTGCCCAATTGTTGATGCAGTCGTTCTCCCTGATCGGTTCTGTGGGTCTGATGATGGCCCTGAACTGGCGGCTGAGTCTGGTCATTTTTCTGTCTGTCCCCGGTGTTGCGCTTGGGAGCAGGCACCTGGGTCTCAGAATCAGGGATCTATCCAGACTCGTTCAGGACCGCCTTGCAGATACCACTTCGATCGCCGAGGAGGCACTCGCCGCAATCAGAGTGGTGAAGGCGTTCACACGTGAGCGCTATGAGACGGACAGATATAACG
>CAVOEZ010000543.1:0-3738 GCA_963694355.1 Latescibacteria bacterium UBA2968
TTGCCGATGGTGATCGCCTCGTCCAGGGCCTCCATAATAGACGCCGTATAATTCCTCATGTGGGTAGCGTAGATACCACCATACCCGGCAGTCACCTTCGCAAGCTCAACAAGTTCATCCGTGGTGGCATAACTTCCCGGGACGTAGGTCAACCCTGTAGATATCCCGAGGGCGCCCTCCTCCATTTGGCGTTCCACCTGGTCCTTCATCTCCCCCAATTCGCCTTGGGTAGGCGCCTCGGCCGACTGCCCCATTACGGTCTGCCGGAGCGCTCCGTGCCCTATAAAAAAAGCTGAATTGATCGCAATGCCCTGGCTCTCCAATGCGGAAAAGTATCCGGCGGCAGACTTCCAGCTTGGCCGAAAGAGGTCTCGCAATCTCGCCGAATCGAATGGCCCCAGGTACGGACCGTGGTCGCTCAGGGGGAACGCTGAGATCCCGCAGTTTCCGTTCACCTGGGTGGTCACGCCCTGATAGACCGCACTCTCCGCACGTCCATCCAGAAGCAGCGAGTAGTCGGAATGTGTGTGAATATCGATAAACCCGGGACAAACTGTCTTCCCGTTCGCATCAATCTCCTCGCGCGCTCCCGACGCCGCCCCGCCCACGGACGAAATCTCACCCCCATCGATCGCCACATCGCCCGGAAATGCCGGTGCGCCTGTGCCATCGACAACGCAAGCATTGCGTATCAGAAAATCATGCATATCCGGTTCCTGTCAACTCCGCAAACTGATCGGCTGAAATCAATAAGGATCCCCAGGACGCCACCTGTGCTTTTCCACTTCGTCCATATTCAGTTCCACACCCAGTCCAGGTCCATCAGGAATCACCAGATCGCTGTCCACCACCTGGAGCGGCTCCATCAGAATGTCATCCCGCCACTCGATTCCTGTCACAAACTCCATAGGGGCCACATTGGGAATGGACGCACCGAGATGTGCAGCCGCGAGAATTCCGACCGGACCCTTCGTATTGTGAAACGAGATCGGCACGTGATAAGTATCTGCAATGGCGGCGATCTTCCGCACCTCCGTAATGCCACCTGCATAAATCAAGTCCGGCTGGGCAATATCGATCCCGTCCAGCTCCAGCAGCTGTCTGTATTGCGTTTTGGTATTCAGCCGCTCGCTGCCCATAATTGGAATTGCTGTCTCACGTCTCACCTTGGGATATGCACTCAAATCTTCGGGCGCTACCGGATCCTCAAAGCAGAACAGATCATAAGGCTCCAGTGCCTTCGCGAGTCTGACTGCGGCTCCGACGGTAAATCTACCATGGCAATCGATCAGCAGATCCACATCCGGCCCAACCTCTTCTCTGACTGCCGCAAAGTGAGCCGCCGTTTCCGCAGGCTGTCCATCGTCTCGATAGAGATCAAACCCGTATCCGTCCGACGAACGCGCGCCCGACTTCAATGCCGTGAAACCTTTGTCAACCCACCCTCTTGCAGATTTCGCAGATTCTTCAGGCGTCGAGCCGCCAAAATGGGTATAGACCGGAACCCGATCCCTGAACTTTCCGCCCAGCAGCTCCACCACCGGCATTCCGGCAACTTTTCCCTTCAGATCCCACAGCGCCTGATCGATCCCGCTCATTGCGCTCATCCACACCGGCCCGACCATGCGCCAGATACCGCTATAGGAAGAAACCCTGTAGATCTTGTGCCAGAGATATTCTATTCGAGATGGATCCTCCCCAATCAGCTCCGCCTTCATATGCTCTACCGCAGCGGCCACAACGGGCTCTTTCTTACTGTAAGTCGCCTCTCCGATCCCGACCAGTCCCTCATCGGTGTGTACCCGGACGATGGTCCATTTGCGACCTGGAGAGTTGATCAGAATCGTATCGATGTCACGGATCTTCATTTACTCGCTCCCTGGAATGTCTCGCACGATGCCACGAATTCAGCAGAGGTCGAAGTATACCCGATCAGGTGTTCGAAATTTCTCAATGTAATCCGGTTAATCCATCCACCCTCGGGCAAACTGTCATCCAGTGTATCCGGCATTTCGATCTCACCAGGCGGATTCGAACAATCCCGAAGCAGGATCACCCTGTAATTCCTGCCCATCGCTTCCGCGCAGGTGTAGTGCAGGCAGGCTCGCCTGCTGTAGCCTACTACGATCAAAGTCTGTATATCCCACCCTCGAAGATGCTGATCCAGGAAGGTATCTCTGAACCCGCTCCACATCCATTTGGGAAAGTTCGGCTCACCTTCGCGAGGGGCGACACAATCGAGATACTGCGGTTTAGAATCCGGACTGCCCTTCCACAGATCCACCATACTTCCTTCCTGCAGCTTCGTCTTGCTCCAGAACTCCCCGGCCATATTTCCGGGATCCGCAACAAGCCGCAGATCATTGTGAACATAACAAACCCTCATCCCAGTACTTCGAGCCGCTGCAAGTGCCGGAGCTATGAAATTTTCTGTCGTAGGATGACCCTCACCACCACCTTTGTGGGAGTAGGCGCCATCGACATCCACAAGCAGGAATGCACATCGCTCAAACTCCAGAGAAAGTTCCTCGTATCCGTAATCATATCCACCCGGATAGTCTTTATAGTATCGAATTGGTACTTTAATCTCAGACATTCATACCTCCTCCGTACAGGGCTTTGACAGACTCGGGGTCTACCCGCCGATGAGGGGACAATCCTCAAGCGCCACCATTGCTAACCTTATCCTGCCACCCTGGAATAAATCAAACCCTCCAGGTAATCTTCGGGGAACAGATACACCTTCACATCCTTGATCTCACCAACTGTGGATCGAAAGCTGCGTACGGCCGTCCTGCCTCCAGGCATCCTGTCATGCCCCACGGGTATGACATATTTCGGCTGAAACAACGCAACTCCCTTGCGATCTTCTTCAGCTGACTCGCCGGTCAATGACCAGATTAAAATATCGATCCTTCTGCGAATCGATGCCCGGAGACTCGCCAGCCGTTTCAAATCTTTACTGCCACGAATCACACGCACATAAATTCCATAGAAGTTGAACATCGTATCCCATGGTTCACTATCCCCCTTGCCGAAATCTGGCAAGACTGTGATTCTCACGGCATCCTTAACAGTCAGGCGCCCAACATCCAGCACCTCCCCGTTTTTCATGATATGGACACGCGCTGGATTCACGGGCACTTCATCCATGTCGCTCCGTCCCATCCGCCCGATCATCCAGTCCCGGCTCGCCTCACCTGCAACAAACTGCACGTCAGGATAAGCGGATGCCATATGGGTGAGTGTGTTGAGGTCCAGACCTTCCGGTGGCGGGAGTGTGCAAAGCACCAGATCCGGTCGCACATCGATGGCCCCGATCGGACTGTGGTCTTCGTCCTCATCTGTGGGATCCATCACATATACGCACGCTGCAGGACTCTTGAAGGCCAGCGAGGGTCCACCCAGACAGAAAATGCCCACCGAGCTTTTGGGGACCGCTGCAAGTTCCAGCATTCGACCCACAGATCCGTAGGTGGATCTACCCTTGCCGTTCATTTCCGGGGTTCCATATCAAATCGCAAGGTCTTGATTTCGAATGGGTGAAAAGAAATCCCATCTGCATCAATCTCACCACATCTGTTCTCCAGTGGGTCGGCCTCGTACAGATAACGCAATCCTGTACACGCCAGCAGCTTCGCCTCTGCTGCCCTGCCCACCACCTCATAGGCCCGAAGCACGAACCCTTCCCCGTCTTCCGCAGGCTTCACCGCTGAGGTCACGATCCCGGTCCCTTCC
>CAVOEZ010000544.1:0-3734 GCA_963694355.1 Latescibacteria bacterium UBA2968
GACACCTCCGAGCAGCCGAACTCCTGGGAGCGGATATCTCCCAGGTAGGAAATCCGGAGGCGGAAGCGGGTGATATTCTGGCTGAACGCATCGTGAATCTGATGAAACAACTGGAGATGCCGAACGGACTTTCGGCAATAGGGTTCACAGAAGCGGATATACCGGCACTGGTGGAAGGCACATTGCCCCAGCATCGGGTCACCAAATTGTCCCCTCGTCCTGCGGATGAAGCGGATCTTGCCATCCTGTTCAGAGAAGCGATGACAGCGTGGTAGCTCTCTGGACATCGCATCCCGGACACCTCATACTTCGAACCACCACGGATTCGATTTCGCATCGCACGAGTCTTGAATTCGGATACTAAAATCATTGTTCCAGCTTCTCGCACGCCAACGGGAGGAGATATAAATTGGAAGCCAAAATTGTCTGGTTGTTGGTATTTGTGGGTATCTACTGGGCCTATTGTCTGTTCTGGGGATTCAAGGGTGCCCTGAGAGCCAAAAGTTCTGCGGACTATTTTGTAGCAGGCAGATCAATCGGCGTCTGGGTATTTGTATTGGCAGCTACCGCCACAAGCTTTTCAGGGTGGACCTTCGTGGGTCACCCCGGACTGATCCTTCAGGATGGTTTACCCTACGCTTTCGCCTCGTTTTACGCCCTTACAATTCCCTTTACCGGCGTGTTATTCCTGCGACGCCAGTGGGTCTTGGGAAGGGCATTTCAGCATGTTACTCCCGGTGAGATGTATTCGCGGTATTACGGCGGTGACACGATGCGCTTGCTCACGGTACTGGTGGCATTTTTATTCAGTGTCCCCTATCTGGGTGTTCAACTTCGAGCATCGGGCGTACTATTCAACGTGCTGTCTGACGGCATGCTCAGTGTGGAAGTGGGCATGTTCGCACTCTCGGCCGTCGTCATGGTCTACGTAGCGGCTGGTGGCCTGAGATCGGTGGCTTATGTGGACTGCGCACAGTGTATTCTGCTTGCCCTGGGTATTGTGGCTTTGGGCATTATCACCATCGACTTCGCGGGTGGATGGACCTCCTTCACATCCGGTATAGCGGATCTGGTCACAAAGGACAAGATCCTCACGCCGGCCGGGCACTCCCATTTCATAGCGATTCCCGGCTCGATGCAATTCGTATCAGCCGGTTCCAAATCGGTAGGCGGCGTATGGACAGGTTTGATGTGCATGACCTATATGTTCGCGCTGATGGGCATACAGTCCTCGCCGGCATTTACCATGTGGGCATTCGCCAACAGAACCTGCAGCGCATTCCGCTGGCAACAGGTCGTGGCCTCATCGGTTGTCATCGGTATTATCCTCTTCACTTTCACGATATTTCAGGGCCTGGGCGGTAACGTACTGCTGGCCAAAGGGGTATTCAAGGAAGTCACGCGCTCGGACCTCGTCCCCAAACTGATCGACCTGCTCAAGGATTCTTACCCCTGGGTCGTTGGGATCCTGGCGGTGTGTGCCTTGGCCGCTATGCAGAGCACGGGTGCAGCCTACATGTCAACCTTCAGCGGTATGGTCACGCGCGACCTCTATCGTCGCTATGTCGCACCTGATGCCACAGATGGGAAACAGAAATTCTTCGGAAGGTTCTTTGTAGTCATCGTAACATTGGCTGCACTCATCGTCGCTGCGAAATCTACTCAGGCTATTGTGATGTTGGGTGGGTTGGCCGTTGCTTATGGATTTCAGATGTATCCTGCCCTGATGGGAATCTGCTACTTCCGCTTCTTCACACGGAAGGGGATCGTATGGGGTCTTGTGGCCGGACTGGTCGCTGTTACCCTTACGGACCGAACCATTGCCGAGATCCTTCCAGGCCTGATGTGGATATTCAAGCTCTTTCTCCCGGATCGACTGGCGGCCTCTGTGGGCGATTCCCCCTGGGGAGCTTACCCGCTGACCATCCACAGCGCCGGCTGGGGCATTTTCTTCAATCTCCTGGTGGCCCTCGTGGTGTCCCGGATCTGGCCCGATGAAGCATCGAAGGAAGAGGACAAAGTCAAACATCACCGTTTCGTTCAGGCTGTTTCGGGAATCGCTGAAGACAGGCGCAGCCATATCCCCTGGGCATGGGCACTGACGCTAACATGGTTTCTCGTAGGATTCGGCCCATTCGCTGTGGTGGGAAATACACTGTTCGGCGATCCCTCACAGCCTGCCACCTGGGGACCGTTCGGCCTGCCGTCACTTTGGGTCTGGCAGCTTCTGATGCTCGTCTTTGGTATCTTCGTGATGTGGTATCTGGCGTTTTATCTTGGCCTCTCGAAACCCGTACCTCCTGAACATGTAGAGGAAGTACGCAAAACCCATTTCCCGGAACACCAACCGCACGACGAGAGCTGAGTCGCCCCAAACCAACAGCCTGAGGACACGATCTATGATCTACGAACTTCGTACCTATGTCATACCGGAAGGCCGCATGCCGGACATTCTCGACCGGTTCGAGTCCATAACCTTCGGACTATTCGAAAAACACAAGATCGATGTGGCGGGTTTCTGGACGAGAACAGATGCAAACGAACTGGTATATCTTTGTCGATTCGCCAGCGAAGAGGCAATGGAGGCGGCTTGGGAAGCATTCCGGGCGGATCCGAAATGGGTTGAGGCAAGGGCCACCACCGAAGCCAACGGCCCTATTGTGGCAGAGGTGATTTCGCATACCCTTGCGCCAACATCCTTTTCGCCCATGACCTGATGTAATGATTCAAACCAGATCCACATGAAAAAGGGCGTGCACATCTGGAATGTGCACGCCCTTCATACATATCGGTTCTTTACGGCTATCTGGGGATCAGCTGGTTTCCCTGCTCATCCCGTACCACGAACACGTCGACCGGACAGACACTACAGGCTTCCAGAAAATCATCTCTCTGAATACCGACTTTGCCCACCAGTTTCACAATGCCGTCATCGCCAAGCTCGAATATATCGGGGGCAATGCCAAGACAATCCTTGAATGCTGCGCATTTCGATCGATCGATTCTTACACTGAGTCCCTCTACTTCTACCTCCAGAACCTCTTCCATGCCCACCTCAATTGTTCAGCAATTCGCCCACTTTTTCAAAAAGCTCCTGTGTTCGAAAAGGCTTCATCAGCGTATGATTCGCACCCAGGTTGCTCGCAGCCGGCAGCCTGTTATACTGGCCTCTTACTCCGGTGATTGCAATAATTCGGGTCTCCGGATACTCCTGCCTGAGTTCCCGGATCAGTTCAATCCCATCCTTCTCCGGCATCATAATGTCAGTAACCACGACATCTGCCGGTTCATCCCGAAAGATCGAGAGTCCCTCCCTTCCATTGGAAGCGACGTCCACTTCGTATCCGGCCTTCTCCAGGATCTCGCGGAACATGTCCCGCTCGAGATCGTCATCTTCGATGACCAGAATTCGTGCCAACACAATCCTCCGGTGCAACTTGTGGAGACGCTCCTCACTTCAGGCAGCCAAAACGTATCATAAAGGCCAAGCTGTTGTCAATGGATTTCGTCAAGCGCCACCCGTGTGGAGTGCCTCGTGAACACACTTGAGAAGGTCACTCATGGCAACTGGTTTCTGAAGAATCAGCAGCCCGGCGTCCTGAACCCGCTGCCATTCGCTCCGTTCGTCTGTGTATCCGGTAACAAGAATGGCATGAAGATCCGGCTGTTCATCCAGGAACCCGAAAACCACATCGGTACCTCGCCCATCGGGCAAACCAACGTCACTCAGGACA
>CAVOEZ010000545.1:0-3724 GCA_963694355.1 Latescibacteria bacterium UBA2968
CTACCCAAGTTGTGAAGCGGACTTCATCCAAACGCATCCCAGGACACCGTTCCGAAGAATCCTGCTGCAAATGAACAGTCATGCTCGTCCATCCAGCAACCGGCCCTCATGACGACTCTTTAAAATGGCAAATCGTCATCTGCACTGTAGGGAGGAGGTTCGGGTGAGGAAGGTTGTGACGGAGGAGCACTTGATCGATCTTCTTTCTGGTAATCTGGTGCGCCTCCCGAGGGTTGTCCTGAGGGCTGTCCTGAGGGCTGTCCTGATGGCTGTCCTGATGGGCCTTGTTGGTAGCCACCTCCGCCGCCGCCGGTGCCACCTGAATCATAATCTTCTCTGGAATCCAGGATCTGCATGTCTCTTGCCACCACCTCTGTGGTGTATTTCTTCTGGCCGTCCTGCCCGTCCCAGCTGCGGGTCTGAAGCTTTCCCTCGATGTAAACCTTGCTGCCTTTTCTAAGATACTGATTGCAGATCTCTGCCAGACGCCCCCATACCACGATACGATGCCATTCGGTCCGTTCCTGCTTTTCGCCCGATTTGTCCGTCCAGTTCTCGTTGGTGGCCATGTTGAAATTCGTAACGCCCGTCCCGCTGGGTATGTACTTCAATTCGGGGTCTGCCCCGATGTTCCCGATGAGGATGACCTTGTTCACTCCTCCACGTGCCATACTGAACCTCCTTTAGATTAATAATAACAGCAGCTTATGGATAATGGCACGATCCCCTGGACTGTATAAGTCAACCGAATATAGCGCGGGTCATGGGCTTTGTCAAGAGGAACAAAAGCAATCCATGTTGTCTTTCGATCGTGTGTGCATTACATTCCCGATCAGCCCGGATTGGAACTGTTCACCGGGTCATCAATCCTCCCAAGTGGATAAGACTCATGACCTTGCCAAACCTCACAAAACTGCGATTTCATCTCATCATAGTCGTCCTGGGCATCCTGTTTTTTATCCAGGGCTACCTCAGTCAAAACAGCAAATCCCTCACCTGGGATGAGCCCGTATTTTTGGCCTCGGGCTACACCTACCTGACACGTAATGATTTTCGCCTGAACCCAGAGGCACCACCCTTGATGCAGCAGCTCGCCGCGCTGCCCCTCTTGTTCCTGGACCTCAATGTTCCTGGAAGGAATGACCCTTCATGGAGAACCGGCGACCACTTCGGATTCGCACGATCGTTCATCGACATGAATGCGAACCGGATCGAGACCATTACAACCCTTGCACGACTGCCCATTCTGATCATCGGGGCCGCATTCATCGTCCTCTTCGGATCATGGGGGTTCAAGCTCTTCGGTCCATGGCCGGCACTTGGAGCAACGACGCTTGCTGCCTGCTCACCAAATCTTCTGGCGCATGCCAGACTGTCAACGACCGATTTCGGATGTGCGGCACTGATGTTCGCCGCAGTTTACGCTTGCTGGGCTGCATTGGATAACGGACGTCGCAGGGCCTGGGCAATCTGCGGTCTTACTACCGGGTTGGCACTCCTGACAAAATATACAGCCCTTCTCCTCGGGCCGATCATCGTAATCCTCGCCCTAATGCACATCCACCGGAACCCGGGGACCACCCTGCGCATCTTTGCCGGTCTCACAGTTGCCGCAATCGTTTCCATCCTGATCGTCTGCGCAGGCTACAACCTCAGCTTCAATCCGCTTCTGTATCTGAGTGGACTGAAAAGGGTGTATTCAACGGGTGCACCTGGTTATCAGTACTATCTGCTCGGAGAAACCTCCCAATCTCCATGGTGGTATTATCACCTGATCACATTCTTCCTGAAGACGCCGGTCCCCATTCTGATTCTTATATGCACGGCTGCCGCAGCCTTTCTCATTCGCACAGAGGATCGAGCGTCTGCATCCTTCCTCATTGTCCCCGCAATGGTCATGATGTTCGTCGCGTGTTTCGACCAGACCAACCTGGGATTCCGCAGAATCCTTCCTGCGGTCCCCTTCCTCCTGCTCCTTACGGGCCTCGTGCCCACGGCCTTTCGGTCACGCGTAGCAAAACGGGTCTATCCTGCGTTGGTGCTCCTTTCCGTGGGCACTTCTGCGTCCGCTTTTCCCCATTACCTCTCGTATTTCAACGAGATCGCCGGCGGGCCCGATCGAGGGCCATTTCTCCTGGATGACAGCAACGTAGATTGGGGCCAGGATCTACCAGCGCTCGCCCAATGGCAGAAGAATCATTCGGAAGTGGGCAGACTCAAGCTCATGTATTTCGGCAATGTGCGCCCCGAGCATTACGGAATCAGATCCATACCGATTCCCGAGCAGGACATACGCTTCCCCCGGCCGGGATATTATGCCATAAGTGCTCACAACCTCGCCTGGCTGCGAAAGACCAAAGCGCGAACCGGTGAGGACATCGACTGGTTGAGCAAATACGAGCCTGTCTTCAGAGCCGGCAACTCCATTTACGTCTATCAATTTTCCAAATCCCAATAAGAAATAAAAAAATGCGGACAATGGTCCGCATTTGAGTTCCCGCCACAAGATCCTTCCTGAGCCTATCGCTTCTTCCTGTTCTTCATTTCATCTGCCTTCAACAGTCCTCTGATCGCTTTGGCGAGGGCAGGTGCCGCCTTGTCCCTGATCAGCTTTTGTGCCATCTCCCTTTGTCTTCGGTATTCCTCTGGAGAAAGCGGCGGGGGCTCCGGTTTTTTGAGAGCCTCCGCTACAGCTTTGCCTGTTCCGGTAGGCGGCTCCGGTCGACTTGGCCAGAGATGTATAAACAGATAAAAAGCCAGGGCCATTGTAAACACACCTGAGAAGGCCACCACCAGGACCTCGAGTTCCATTACAAAGGCCAGCATCAGGACTACCGAGGCGCCGGCACCAATGAGGATTAGGGTAATGCTGAAGATCCTGAATATGCGATCTCGAACCTCGGGATTCGACAATCTTCTTCGAAGCGGCCCCGGTGTCTTTTTGGATGAGCCTTCATCTGGCATATAAGTTGCAATCACTAAAGGTGTGTATACAACAGCGAAGAAACAATTTTACGTAACCTATTGTTTTATATGAACAAACAGACCAGACCCCTTGTTCAACTGGTCAAAAATCTCCCACCCTGGAGGAAAATATGTCCCCTGAAGCGATCGAAAGCCTGATTCAGATGTTTGGTGTGGAAAAGGGCCTGCACATACTCAACCTGTTTACCGCGATGGATGATACGGAACTCAGCCATCAGCAGCGTCGCCAACCGGCAATCAAGAAGGATTTGAAGTCCATCAAGAGGGATCTGGGATTGACCGAAAAGCCAGCAATGGAACAGGCCGCAGACTGACCTGCGAACGGCGCCTATTCAGCTGATTCCAGAAATCCGGGAACGCTGTAGTAACGCTCAGCAGAATCGCAGATCACCGTAACCACCCGCTTGCCCGGCCCCAACTCCAACGCGACTTGCAACGCCGCCCACACATTCGCACCCGCGGATATCCCTGCCAGCAGACCTTCTTCCTTTGCAAGACGTCGCGACATCACAAAAGCATCATCTTCCGGAACAGGCACGATCCTGTCCAACACACTCCGATCGAGCACATCTGGAACGAAGCCGGCCCCAATGCCTTGAATTTGGTGTTCACCCGGGGGGCCACCCGCCAGAACGTTCGACTGCTCTGGCTCCACCGCGACCACCAGCACCTCCGGATTCAAACCTTTCAGCACCTGCCCTACGCCAGTAACCGTCCCCCCCGTTCCCACCCCACTAAC
>CAVOEZ010000546.1:0-3723 GCA_963694355.1 Latescibacteria bacterium UBA2968
GTCCAGCTTGTCTAAATCCTTGCTTCCCTCTTCTGTAAGCTCCGTTCCTATAGGGGTGGCGTCCTCAAAACCCTGAATCGTGTGACAGCCAAAACAGCCCTGTCGACCGATGATCTTTTCGCCCAGCCACAAATCGCGGTCCCCACCCGACATTCCAGCCAGCTTCTCACGCGCCATATTGTCCGGTAATCTGCCTCTCAAATAATTCAGCACCATCTCGTCACGGACTTCCTGGTCCACTTCCGCAGGCTGGCGTTCCTCAAAATCGACATTTCTGAGCGTCAGAAGGTAGGCCGTAATATCCGAAGCCTCCTGGCTGGTCAACCGGAGATCCGGCATTTTGGTCTCAGGGAAATAGGCTTTGGGATCTCTGATCCAAGCATACAACCAACCTGCGTTGAGCTTGCTACCCACATCGTTGAGGTTCGGGCCAAAGTTTCTCAACCCAAACTCACGGCCCAAGTTATCATCCTCGCCAATCACATGGCATCCCTTACAGCCAACTTTACCTGCAAGCGCCTTGCCACGCGCCATGTCACCTTTAACTGGTGGATCGTTGTATATCGGATTTTCCGAATTTTCCAGCAAATAGGTCGCGATGGCATTTACCGCTGCTGTGTTGCGCAGAATGTCCTCGGGAGAATCCACATTGGGCAGGTCGAAAATTTTCGGCATCTTTGTCGTGGGTCGGAATCCTCGAGGGTCCCTCACCCATTTCAGGATCCAGTCGCGGTCCAGTTTTCCCGCAACCTTCCGCAAATCCGGCCCTACAGGACGCAGGTTCGAGAGTGTGGGTTTTGAGATTTTGTGGCAACCCTGGCAACCGAGGGTTCGAATCAGGTGTACACCCCGGTTCAGGCGATCCGCCTCGGGCAGCTCTACAACTCCAGCGTGGCACTGTGCACAGGAGGATTCAACGTATTTGCTGGGGTGCATCGGCTGATCCCAGTGCTTCAGCTTCTTCCATCCGTACAACTCATACCACCTCTGGGCTTCCTTTGCATCAGATGGCGTGTGAGCAGCGTTGTTAAAGGTGACGCCCCGGTCACGACCCAGATGGCAGGTCGTGCATCCAGCCTGATCAATGGGGTGTGGAGAAGAACTGCTGAGAAAGAGCTCAAGGTTGGGATGCGAAGAGAATACTTTGCTGCGACCGAGCCGTTCGTTCTCTGGATAAACCTCCTGGATGAAGTTACTGAGAATCTCATCCTTGAACAATCCTGTCTCAGGGTCCAGATCATACCCTGTTCGATCAATATTTACGTGACACGTGATGCATCTGTCCACCCGTGGCACTTTGGTGAAGTTGAGATCATTTCTCAAATCGCCAAGGACAACCTGGCGTACCTTGATAGAAGGAGCGATAAAGTCTACCATTGGCATATTTCTGAACAGGTTCGGAAAGGAAAGGACCAAGCCCGCCAATTTACGATTCAAATTTTCCACTGTTTTATTAAGTGTCCGCTTTTTTTTCTCAAGTGCATCTCTTTCGCCCGATACCGCGTCAATGATCTTTTCCTGTGCTGCCATTTTCGCTTCTACGACTTCCCGGGCAATCTGGTATTCCTTGATTTTGGCGGCCATCTCGTCAAGAACGGTTTTCTTTTCCATCGCTTCGGCGATGTGGCCCTTGTGTTGGGCCTCTTCGAACTCGTATTTGACTACGTCATACTTGGCCTTTTCAAACTTGGCATTCTGATCTGCAATATAAAAATCGGACTTTTTCAACCGTTTAAGTTCGGTCTCCGCCGCCCCGTACCGATCGGACTGCGATACAATGGCAGCCTCAATTTCGGACAGCTCACTTTCAAGTTGCTCCAGGGCATTGGCGTCGATCTGCTTCTGCTCGCTAATGATCAAGGATTCAGTCTTGTGCTCCTCCAGCGCCATACTCTCGCGCTGCAAGGTCTTCCATTCACGATCGTAGTCGTCCCATACCATCCAGAACATTGAAATAACCAGCAGCACGCTGGTTATAGCGAAGACCATATTCGTCCTGTCAACATTGTAGACGTAGTCCACGAAGCTCTGCTGTTTGTTCATCTAAGCCGCTCCAGAGAGATTTTGAGAACGCTGACTATATATTGATAAAGTATTCAGGAATTGCAACGATATACTTCAGATTGAAAAGCCACCGAAGCAGCATCTTAACGGGAAGAGCAACCATGCAGAGGAAGAAGAAGATCATGATGCTGTATCTTGCTACGCCCATTGTCTTGTAAAACCCGCTAAACACCGTGCGTGCCATGATGGGAGGTGGCAGTGCAAAGTAGAGGATCACCAGCAGAAATCCCCAGATCTCTCGTGTAAACCAGAACGAGGGCAAACCGGTTCCCAGCCATGCCACATAGATATATTCAGACAAATTTACATTTACAAGAGCCTCGATCTTGTGAAGATCCCAGTATTCGTAAGGTCCGAAAAAGTTCCAATTTGGTCCTCGAAGAAAGGTGCCGATGATGATCGTGACCACCCACAGAACAACAAATCCGGAGAGGAATACATTAATGGCGAATTTTCGTTCTTTATATGTGTAATATCCAGAGCCCTTTGGATTCCGATCCAGATACGGAATCGCCATCAATCCAACGATGACGAGTGTTGGCAAAATCACTCCGGCGATCCAGGGATCGTAGTAGACCAGCATCTCCTGCAGACCAAGAAAATACCAGGGCGCTTTGGAGGGGTTTGGAGTTTTCGCCGGATTTGCAGGCTCTTCTATTGGGGCCTTTATCAGAATAGACCAGACCACCAGGAAGACAGTTACCAGAACAAGAGCAATTAATTCGATGTAGACCAGGTGTGGCCAGGTCAAGATTTTTTCTTTGAATTCCTGCTTTTCGATGGGTTCGCCGCCCGCCGCGATGCGTTCGTCATTCTCGTAACCCTGTTTCATAGACAACCAGACAAAAAATCCTACGAGAAAGATCAGCATCACAATGGGGATATTGTCCCCTTTGGTTACAATCGTTTTGAAATTTTCGTCTTGAAAACTTACGAGGAAGAAGACCACAGAAATAATCAGGGCGATTAATCCTGTTCTATTCGTCCACACCCATCGCGCACGGAGTGCAAGAAAGAAGAGAACACCAAACAGCGGCAGGAAATACTGAGGCGTGAGCACCCAGTTGATCAAACCTTTCAGAACTTCCATATTCCCCCTCGTAACACTAGAATATCGCTATCGGAAAACTTATCGTCCTGCTGAAACGATTCGGGTTTCGAACAAGTCGGGCCTCGCTACATGGGACCCGAAATTCCTCCATCTTTGCGCACTCTCCAAAAGTGCACGGCCATTAACACGGCTGCCACAAATGGAATTAGTAGACAATGTAACACATAGAATCGTAACAATGCACCCTCACCCACAAATCTCCCACCCAGAAGGGCGAATCTCGCGTCATTGCCCGCGTGGACAAGGCCGATATCTCCCAGTTTGAGAAATGCTGCTCCGGGCCCTTCATGGCCCAGAAACGGAGTTGCGCGCGCCATATTGGATCCCACAGTAATGGCCCAGATTGCCAACTGATCCCAGGGGAGAAGATAGCCCGTGAAACTAAGCATCAATGTTAGAAGAAGAAGGATCACACCAATTGCCCAGTTGAATTCCCGAGGTGGTTTGTAGGAACCCGTCATAAACACGCGAAGCATGTGGAGCCACACGGTGATGATCATCAAGTGGGCGCCCCAACGGTGAATTTCGCGCATGATACCCAGAGGTAC
>CAVOEZ010000547.1:0-3706 GCA_963694355.1 Latescibacteria bacterium UBA2968
CCCCGTGTTTGACGTGATAATGTGTGTGTCCGAATCCGCCGAAGGACAGGCCTTCGCATTCGAGCATGGAGATGCCGTAATTTTCAGTGAGGTCCCTGCCAATGGCAACGGCATAGGCGCGGACATCCGAATTCGATGGGCAGAGTCGAGAGGTGCTGACGTCACCGGTGCAAGTGACTTCGGCACAGTTGGGATATTTCAGGGAGAGATAGGAGTTGTGCAGGAACACTGTCCAGGCGATGAGCTCGAGTCCGCTTTTTGAAGCTGCCTCGGCAGCCTCCCCGTACCAGTTCGAACTGCCCATCAAGGGGCTGGTATGCGGGTCGATGACCGTGCTCTTGTAGAGTTCAGGCTGTGGCTGAAAGTAGATGGCGGCTTCAGGGATCTGGAGCAACACCTTGTCTGTGGAATGGGGCCTCAGCATTTCAAACGTGTGGTAGGCCGCGGCAAGGCTCATCGCATCCAGGCCGATGTCCTCTTTCAAATGTGCTGCTGTCCTGGCTGGTCCGGACGCGTTCGTATCCCAGGGATATGTCCAGAGCGTCGTGTGAATGGATCCGGGCATGTGCACCTCTTGATGGTCTGAAGTTGGTGTTGACTGAACGGCTTTTCATGTGGCATTTTAGCTTTTCCCGGCGGGGAATGCAAGGGTTTCCAGAAGTGGGTTGACAATAGGGACCGTTCCCGGTAGAATCGGTCCGTATGTATGTTCAAGGCGATAATTTTCACGGATTTAACGGCGAGTAATGTGGATCGGTTCCTCTCCGGCTGTTGACCGGTTCAGGTTATGGGGTGGGGGGCAAGGGAGGGTGTTAAACCGGGTAAAGAACAGGGGACAATATGAAGCCCAGGGCGGACAAGGCTTACAAGAATCTCAATTTCCTCAACAGTTCAGAGGCCAGATCCATAAGAATTCTGGCAGAGTATCTGGAGCCGTGGCAGCGGTTTCAGGTGGAGGAGGTTAGAGATACCATCGTGTTTTTCGGGTCTGCCAGAATTCGGCCCCGAAAAGAGGCTCAAGAACGTCTCCGGGAGGCCAGGCGCGGTGTGGACTCGGCAAAGCGGATCAGCCCCAAACTCAAGCGAGAGTTGATCGCCGCGGAAGTGGGTGTGGAGATGTCCAGATATTACAACGATGCCCGGGAACTTGCTGGAATGCTTACGGAATGGGCCATGGAGCTGCATGACGGTCACCAGTATGTGGTTTGCTCGGGAGGCGGCCCTGGCATTATGGAAGCGGCGAACAAAGGCGCCATAGAGGCGGGTGGAAAGTCAATCGGACTCAACATCAGCCTGCCCTTTGAACAATCTCCCAACAAATACATCACGGATGCTCTCAATTTCGAGTTTCATTATTTCTTCATGCGCAAGTTCTGGTTTGTCTATCTGGCCAAGGCCGTAGTTGTTTTTCCTGGTGGCTTTGGTACTCTGGACGAGTTGATGGAACTGCTCACATTGCTTCAGACACGCAAGACGGAGAAACCGGTCCCAATTGTGATCTATGGCTCCGAATACTGGAATGAAGTTCTGAATTTCGATGCCCTGGTGAAATACGGCATGATCAGTGCAGAAGATCTGAACCTTTTCGAATTTGTGGATACGCCCACCCAGGCCTTCGACTACCTGGAGCACAATTTGGAACAGCACTCATGAGTGATGCTCCAAAGTTGTCGTACCACCAGTCCGAGGAGGTCTATCAGCATCTTTTCGATTCGGCTCCAGATGTGATGTTGATGATCGATCGTTCGGGTGAAATTCAGGTGGCGAATTTGCGATGCCAGGATCTGCTGGGCTATGCGTATGGAGATATGCAGGGGCGCTCGATCAGCGCCTTGATATCAAACGACGGATTTTCGGATTTTGAAGTGATGCTTACCGGTGTGCACGATGGCACTCCGATGCCGGAGATCGAGGTCGAGGTACGCACACGCAAGGGCGGTTCCGTGCCGATGATGCTGGACGTGCGGGAAATCGATTCGGAAGGCCCCGTTCATTTTCTCGTTCGTATGAGAGATCTGACCGAGATCAAGGTTCTGGAACAACAGTATCGGGATCTGTTCGAGAGCATTGGCGATGCGGTCTTTATCGTCGAACCGGACTCGGGACAGATCTTCCGGGCCAATCACCAGGCGTGCCAGCTCACTGGCTACTCTCAAGGCGAGTTGATGGGGATGGCGTATGATCGGGTCCACTCGGATCACTGGGACGTGGTTCGGGAGGAGATCCTGAAGTCGGGACAGGAGGAACTCAGCGGAAGGGATACCGTGCTCCGGACACGGGAAGGAGGCGAGGTGCCTGTGGAGATCCATTTACGCCAGGTCTCCCAGGGTGAGGACGCGATTTATGTGGAGACGGTGATCGACATTACCGACAGGAAGGCCCTGGAGAACCGGATGAAGGATTTGCGAGCCGAGTGGGATTCGTTCATTCGCCACGAACTACGAAATCCCCTGACACCGATTATGGCCTTTTCGCAGATCCTGATGGAGGATTACCCCGAGGTCAGGCGCAGCCCCAAGGTGCTTCAGTATCTGGATGCCATATGGCAGGGCGGAAAACGGTTGGAGCGTTTGCTGGATCTCACCTGGGAAGTGCAGTCTTACGAACAGGGTCAGGTGGTGCTCCATCAGGAGATGTGTAATTTCTACATATCCGTTAGAGGCGCCATTAAGGACGCGGCATTGGGGACGGGCGAGGATGAAGGGGAGGACCGGGTGGTCCTCAATCTGCCCGATGCCTCGGAGGGTGCGGTCCTGGAGGTGTTCCATGATCCTCAAAAGATGCAGCGGTCGCTTACCAATCTGGTCAAGAATGCTCTGGAACACGATCCCGGTAAGGTTACCGTATCAGTCGAGGCCGGCGACTCCGGTGTTGAGGTGAGTGTGCAAAACTTCGGGGAGCCCATTCCTGTGGATCGCCTCGATACAATTTTCGAAAAATTCAATACAACGAAACGGGACAAGAAAGGTACCGGCCTCGGAACCACAATTGCCAAGCTCTTTGTGGAAGCCCATGGCGGGAGTTTGAAGGTGAGATCGTCTGAGGAAGAAGGTACGGTGTTTACGATTTCCATCCCGATTCGTGAACAGTGCGTAGACTCGAATGGATGATCTGGCTGCGCGATTTGTGGTTGATTTCCGCCACGAAATGCAAGATACCCCGGTCCCCAGGCGGATTTGCTGATCCTTCCGGATCTTGTGTTGTTTGTTAAGTCTTTGTAAATTAGAAGTGTGTTCCAGAACCCGTAGATCAGGAACAACCCCTACTGGTTATTGGCACGCTAAATGCATTGTTAAATCTTTGTAGTTACCAAGTTTGGATCTCACAGTTTTCTTCAATGCGATTCTCAGGGCGATTCGAGTATGCCGGACAATGAAGTCATCAACCTGATTATGCAGGCCGAGGATCTTCCCACCCTGCCAGTTGTAGCCTCAAAAGTTCTGGGGCTGACCACGGGTTCCGAGACGTCAGTCCGGGAAGTGGCCAACCTGATAGAAAAGGATGTGGCCCTTTCCACCAAGATTCTTCAGGTCATCAATTCTCCGTTCTACGGATTCTCCCGCGGCATCATTTCAGTATCCGAAGCGGTTTCGCTGATGGGCTTCAACCAGGTAGGCGATCTGGCGCTTGGGCTCTCGGTTATGGGTGTGTTTCCTCACAACTATACCTTCGGATTCAAATTCGAGGAGTTCTGGGAACATTCCAT
>CAVOEZ010000548.1:0-3705 GCA_963694355.1 Latescibacteria bacterium UBA2968
TGTCTTCGTGGACATTGCCACTGGCATTCAATTTGACCCAGGACGAATACCGGTCGAAGGCATTGCCTTCGGATCTTCTCGGGGACCGGGTTGATCAGGCTGTTTTTCCAGCCGGGGAGCTCAAAGGATCAAGCAGAGCATATGCCTACGCATTCGGATGGGAGGGATATTATGCTCCCAGGGCTTTGAACAGGCTTCTGGATTTGGGGATTCGGGCAAAGGTGTCTACAAAACCCTTCGAGACCGTCGTGGATTCAGCCAGAATCAGATTTGGATATGGAAGTATCATCGTGCCTGTCAAGAATCAGTCTGTGCGACGTGGCCAGATCGATTCGGTGGTGGCTGAAATCGTTCGCAAGGATGCACTGACGGTTTACGCCCTGGACACCGGTCTGGCGGTAAAAGGTGTAGATCTGGGGAGTCCAAGCCTGAAGACCATTTCGCGACCCAGTACCGCCGTTCTGGTGGGGGACGGTGTGGCCGCCACTGCCGGTGAGGCCTGGCATCTGCTGGATCGACGTGTGGAGATGGAGGTGAGTCTCCTGGAAACGGCCAGGATCACGACGGGGAATCTGGCTCGTTACAACCGCATTGTGATGCCGGACGGGCCTTATTCCAGTGTGGACTCGACGCGTCAGGCGGCCCTGAGAGGGTGGGTGAGGACAGGCGGTACGCTGGTGGCTATGGGAAGAGGCGCCAGGTGGATGGTTAAGAAACGGATCAGCCAATCGAAGCTGAAGACGACCGACAATCAAATCCCTACCGGAAGACGGGAGTATTCGGACGCATCACGAGACAAGGGCGCGCAGGTGATCGGTGGGGCGATTTTCGAGGCCAGTCTGGACCGGTCGCACCCGATTGGATATGGGTATCTGGATGAGAAGATTCCGGTTTTCCGAAGGGGGACGGTGTTTCTGGAGCCTGCCAAGAGCCCCTATGCCACGCCGCTCCAGTATACGGCGTTCCCGTTGTTGAGCGGATATGTGTCGGGAAAAAATGAGCGCGTCCTAAAGAATTCGGCCTCTATCATTGTCGAGAAGTCGGGCCGGGGGCGGATTATTCTGATGGCTGACAACCCGATTTTCAGGGCGTTCTGGTACGGAACTAACAAGCTCTTTTTAAATGCGATTTTCTTCGGGGATTTAATCGAAGCGGATTCGCTTGCGGATGAGGTTGAAGATTAGTTGAATTTTGTAACGCTTTGAAAGACAATAAAAAACGGCAGCCTTGTTCAGGCTGCCGTTTCCGTTGGATCGCGTCATCTGGTTCTGTCAGGAGGCGTGCTTTTCGATGAGGGCCTTGCTTTTCAGGACCCCTTCGTGGTCGTCTGTTTTTCCTTCGTATTCGATGCCGTAGGGATTCGAGTAGCCATTCTCGTTGAGGATTTTCAGGGCTGCCGCACAATCGATCTCGGGTGACTCCCCATCGGGCCCGAAGCTGAGAAATTTTGCGTGGATCGCCCAGGCGTAGGGTGCCACCATTTTGAGATTCTCGAGTTTGTCATCTTCATCCGGCCAATTCAGAAAATCTGCCAGGACGCCACAGTACTCGCTGTCGACCGCGTCCATTACCCGAACGATATTCTGAGGGGATACCGAGACACCGCCGTGATTTTCCATCATCAAATGAATTCCGGATTTCCCCGCCAGTTCGCTGAGTTCTCCAAAACTCTTGATGCATTGTCCGATCTTGTCATCGGTCGGCGCTTCTCGCCAACCCCCGCCGCTGTTGGCCCGGAACGCGTTGCAACCGAGCGTTCCGCAGGCATCGATCCATTTCTTGTGGTTCTCCACTGCATGCTTGCGTTCCTGTTCGTTCAGTGCGGCAAGGTCTCCGTGTCCATCCACCGCAATGTTGATCATTCGAGCGCCTGCGTCTCTTGCTCGGGCGTTCAGGTCATCCAGGTAACCTTTTGCAATGGAACTGGTTGCCGGGTTATCGGAGTCGGTGTAAACGAAAAACGGACTGTTCAGCTCGAGAAGGCTGATACCGAATTCTTCAGTCGCCGTCTTTGGGTAATCGAGGAGTGGAAGCGGATTCTCCTTGTCCCGAAATCTTCGGTTGATGCTCCAGCCGGCTAAAGAAATTTCCATTGAAAGCGCCTCCATTTGGCATTTGAGGGATTCGTGCTTGCGTAAGCTGCAAGGCTGAAATATACTACACCGCTGAGTTGTTCGCCACGTGTTCCGGCGATCAAGAGGGCATTCTTCCCCTGAAATGATTCTTATCACAAAGGAAAAACAGATGGACGATCCCGGTATTCACTTTAAAACCATCAGGCAGGTGGCAGAACTGCTTCGATCCAAAGAGATATCCTCTCTGGAACTTACCAGAGAAATCCTTGACCGGATCGATGGCCTTGACGGCCGGCTGAAGAGTTATGCACTGGTGATGGCCGACCACGCCATTGCAGCCGCCAAAAGGGCAGATGAGGAGATCGCATCCGGCGACTACCGGGGACCGCTTCACGGGGTGCCCATTGCGATCAAGGACCTGTGTTTCACCAGAGGGGTCGCCACCAGAGGGGGATCTCAAGCCCTGGCGGATCACGTGCCTGCGTATGATGCGACGGTCGTCGAGAAGCTGGAAGGGGCCGGAGCCGTTCTCCTTGGAAAGCTGAATCTCACCGAAGGGGCGATGGGCGGGTATAACCCCAAATTCGAGGTGCCTCTCAATCCCTGGGATCAGGGACGCTGGCCAGGTGCGTCGTCGAGCGGTTCGGGTGTGGCAACGGCTGCAGGGCTGTGCTATGGATCCCTGGGGAGCGACACCGGGGGATCGATCCGGTTTCCGGCCGCGGCCTGCGGAACCGTGGGTCTGAAACCCACCTGGGGAAGGGTTAGCAGATACGGGGTACTTGCTCTGGCAGAGTCGCTTGACCATGTAGGACCTTTGACTCGCAGTTCGGTGGACGCGGCAATTATGCTCCAGGCCATTTCCGGAAGCGATCCACGTGATCCGACCACATTGCCAGCGCCTGTGCCGGATTTTCTGGAACAGATGGCGGATGGCGTAAAGGGTGTTCGCGTGGGTTTGGATGAACGATTCATCACCCGCGATGTGGATCCCGAGGTAGGTGAAGGCGTTCTCCAGGTCATCAAAGTGCTGGAACAACAGGGTGCGGAGATCATCGAGGTTCGGCTACCCGATCTTGATCCATACGTTCCCGCCTGGGGTGATCTGTGTTCGGCGGAGGCGGTTGCGGCGCACAGTGCCACGTATCCGTCCAGAAGGGAAGATTACGGTCCCTGGTTCCTGGGCTGGCTCGATATGGGGGCAAAGGTGACCGGCGCGGAATACGCCCGAGCGAACAATTCACGCGCAGCCTGCCGCGGGCATCTCCTCAATGTGCTGAGCCAGATCGACGTTCTGGTGTCCCCTTCGATGGCCGATCCACCTCACCCGGTGACAAGTGAATCCCAATATGGGCCCCTGGGCGAGGAACGGCAGCCCAGATTCCAGCGGTTCACGGCTCCTTTCGATTTCAGCGGTACGCCTACCCTGTCCGTTCCCTGCGGGATGAATTCGGAAGGCCTTCCCCTGAGTGTTCAGGTTGCAGGCAGCCATCTCTCCGAGCCCTTGTTATGCCGCGTAGGCCACACCTATGAACAGGCAACGGAGTGGAAAGAGCTTCATCCAAATGTCTAAAGTCGTTCTTATGGAATGAGTTGTATTGTTTAAATTTCGTACTTCAGTCCCATTATT
>CAVOEZ010000549.1:0-3705 GCA_963694355.1 Latescibacteria bacterium UBA2968
ATCGCCTGGCAGGCAAGTCTCCATCTGCCATCCGCGCGGAGATTGAAGACAGACTCCTTCGCACAATGGCGAACGATATCATGGATGGCTCCGGTCGTATCCAGGGGAACTATGGCATGCACCAGAGTGCGCTGCTCAAAATTGCAGCAACCCTCAAGAGAAGTCGAAAAGAACCCACGGCAAAGCAGATGGTCGACTGGGTGCTTCAGAATCCTTCCGCGAACCGATATACCCAAATTGGGCTGGAGGACGCCCTGGGAAATCTGGTACATCGGGATGGCTATCCCTTCGAATCGCCCAGTTACAACATCGGGTGGACCCGATCTCTTGACCAGATCGTGTCACTCCTGGGTGACCAGGGCAATCGAATTCTATCGATGCCCAGATTCAAGGACATCTTCCTCTGGCCAATCCGTATGACCCTGGCCGGCGAGTTCGTTCCCTCCTAGGGGGACTCCAACCACATGTTTCACGGACTCATTGGATGGGCCCCCGAGATTCTGGAAGCCGCGTATCGATACTTCCGGGACCCGATATTCGCGAAAGCCCTGAAGCAGGTCAGAGCCAGGCCACGAAGGGATCTATTCGAGGCGGGCATCGATCCGCAAGATCTCGATGAAGCAGCAAAACTGATCCGAGGGCCGCTGGGCGTCACAAGCCAGATTCTCCCCGGAGTTGGTTTCGCCAGTCTCCAGACCGGAAGTGCCAAAAACCGAACGGCCCTTGACATCTACTATGGATACTACGAAGGGCACTCCCATTTTGACCGGCTGCAGCTCGACCTCTACAGTTGGCGGCACGCCCTCACGCCCGACTTCGGATACCCCGAAACAGCGGACAGTTTCGATCCCCGGAGATTCGGTTTTCTGTCTCATACCGTAGCACACAACACGGTCATGGTAGATGCAAAACGCCAGGCACTGAGTCGTGGACGACTCCACATCTATGACCCGGGATCTTTTGCCCAGTTGGTGGAAGTCTCAGCTGAATCCAGCTACAAGGATGTGAATCTGTACCGCCGAACCCTTCTGCTGGTGGACGTGAGTCCAACGGAGGCATATGTCGTCGACATCTTTCGTATACGGGGCGGATCTCAGCACGATTGGATCGTTCACGGCACTGAGGCGGAACTGAAGAGCACCCTCCCCCTGTCTACGCCTCGGGAAACAGGCACACTCGCCGGTAAAGAAGTTCCCTATGGCCATTTCTACGATGATGCCAGATATGACAATGACAATGCTGCGCACGTCCCCTACCATCGGTATGAAGGCAGCGGCTATCAGTGGTTATTCAATGTTCAGGAAAGTAAATTGGACGGCGTTGAATCGGCCACGTGGCACTTGAACCGTCCGGAGAGCAAGTTTCCAAAAAGGGACAGAAAGGGACTCGCGTTAAGAGCGCACCTTGTCGGCAGAGACGAAACGGTACTCGTGTCGGATGGCATTCCTCAACGCCGGGAAGGATGGCCAGAATCCGTAAAATTCCTTTTCCGAAGAAGGGTCGGGGAAAATCTGGAAAGTGTCTTCGTCACGATCTTCGAACCCTACAAGGAAAAGCCATATATCAGATCTGTGGAAGTCCTCCCAATGGAATCTGCGGACGATCTGCCGGTTGCCTTGAAAATTCGTCTCGGTGACCGGACCCACACCCTATTTTCCAGGCTTGAAGGACCGGCAGGCACCCGTTCACGTGTGACAACAGAAGGAAAGACTCTGGACGCAAGGGCCATTCTTCTCGAGGAGAAAAATGGCCAACCCAAACCGCGGACCTTCATTCTGGATGACTCGGGCACATCGATTCCCGGATTCGAGGCGACCGGTCTCCCGGTGATCACTTCAAGAGTGAGCACGGTAGACTACGCCCGGGGAATCGTGACATTGACCGGATCTGTACTTGACAATGTCAAGACTGTCGGCCGAATGGCTATCGTGGAACGTGGTGAACATGCCAGCGCCGTGACCGTTGCGGAAATATTGGACACCAGAACGTTCAGTGTGGGCCATGAGGATCTTGCGGAGGCTACCGTCCACGTGACTTCCGCAAAAGGAAACCGGTTCGA
This sequence comes from Latescibacteria bacterium UBA2968, assembly GCA_963694355.1. GTDB lineage: Bacteria > Latescibacterota > UBA2968 > UBA2968. The sequence goes on from CAVOEZ010000549.1 coordinate 2,060, forward strand.
GTTCCACCCTCGGTTTGCATACCACGCGCTGCCCGGCATGAGCCTGGTGAACGAGGCTGGAAAAGTGGTAGGAAGACTGAGATCTGCCCGACAGGGCACTGCAACTGTTTCCAACAAACAACTGACACTCAAGGACTTTCCCGATTTGAACAAGGACGGCCGCCGAACCTGCAGAATGGTTGTCATTGGACCGGGTGACACAGTCACCTTCCATCAGTCGACACGATCAGGAACTCCGGAAACTGGACGTTAAGCCTGATCACCTCCGAAGGAACACCGAAAGAACCATCCCTGAAAAGGAGTGCGCATTGTCCGAACAGGAGAGCACAACAGGTCTCTACCTGAGCCCCGAAATCATCCTGGAGAATCCCGGTTATCTGGAAACGCTCCAGAAGGAAATTGGATTGAACCTCGCCCTGATCAACTTCACCGGGGAATTACCTGAAGAGGTGACAAAGGTCAACCCGTTCGATGGTTCTCCGCCTTCGGATGGGAGAATCCGGGAACTACTCTGTCATCACATCGACGGCGAGCTCTGCACGCAGACATTCACCAGCGCCAAGCGTTCATTAGGCCCCCACGTCTCACCCGAATTCAATGAGAAAGGGTTGCGTGAGGCGATCAAACAGGCGCATGATCTGAATATGAAGGTCTGGTTGGTGGGAGGCGGCTGGACCTCGAGTGACTTCGATGTGCTGATGTACTGTCCGGGCAAGGAAGAGGTGAACGCCTGGTACGAAGCGCTCTATGTTCATATGGCCGCCAACTATGGTGCGGATGGTGTGGATATCACACACGCCAGGTATCCGATGACCAGTTATCCCAGGGGACTATTCCTCTGTGCGTGCGCCGATTGCGCCAAATGTGCTGCAGAACTGGGATACGATATGCCTTCGATGATTGCCGATTTGAAAGCGGCAGCGATAGCGATCAAAACATTCAGTGGGCAGCGGCTCCTCGAATTGGCGCTCTCCAGACCTGGAATCACCGACCTTCTCCAGATCCCGGGCATCCGACCTGGCGTTCTGCAGTGGTTCTGCTTCCGGGCCGATCTCCTTGCCCGAAATCTCAGCCGGTTCAGGACCGAGGTCCACTCCGCAGCAGGAGAGGATTTTATCTTTGGTACCGATACCTATCCCGCTTCGCTCGCCATGTTCGTAGGACACAACCTGGCCAGATGGTCTGAATTCTCCGACTTCGCGAGTCCCCTCCTTTCCCACGTCGACATATTTCCCATGATGACCCTTACGAAATGGTCCCAATTTCTAACCGAAAATGGATCTGATATTTCCGAGTCTGCAGCCCTGAGAATCGTCTGCGAGATCGCGGGCTACGGAAGCCTGGAAATGCCCCGGACCATTGAAGACTTCGCCCTTGGAGAGCCGGATTGCGAATACCGAAACATCCCGTTGGAAGACCTGGTTGGCCTGGATATGCTAAAATCCAGACTGTTCCTTCCGAGCCAGGTGCCTTCCTATCCCATTATCCAGGGAGGCGGCGCGCCTCACATTTGGCCCAAAGACAGTGTCACCCGCTTGAAAGCTCGGGCTCTGGAACTTGGGCACAATGGGGTAATTTATCAGGGAACACAGGATCTCATCGATTTCGAATTCAAGAAGTAATGTGCTTTCGAACCAACACTTGAT
>CAVOEZ010000550.1:0-3697 GCA_963694355.1 Latescibacteria bacterium UBA2968
CGCAACCTCGAAGCCATCAAGAATGGCCTTCGGAGCCGAGGTTTCGACACCCCCCTCATCGCAGACATCCACTTTACACCGAATGCTGCCGAGATCGCCGCCAGAATCGTCGAAAAGGTTCGGGTGAATCCGGGCAATTATGCTGACAGGAAAAAGTTTCAGATTGTCGAATACTCAGACAGCCAGTATGCGATCGAAATAGAACGCATTCGGGAGAAGTTCTCTCCCCTGGTAAAGATCTGCAAGGAATACGGAACCGCCATGCGGATCGGTACGAATCACGGCTCCCTGTCAGACCGCATCATGAGCCGTTTCGGAGATACGCCCCTGGGCATGGTGGAATCGGCCCTCGAATTCGTCCGTATCTGTCGGGACCTGGACTACCACCAGATCGTCCTGTCCATGAAAGCCAGCAACACCCGCGTGATGGTTCAGGCCTACAGACTCCTGGTTAACCGAATGGAAGCCGAGGGATTCAACTACCCGCTGCATCTGGGTGTCACGGAAGCTGGAGACGGCGAAGACGGCAGGATCAAGTCCGCCGTGGGCATCGGCAGCCTTCTGGAAGAGGGACTCGGTGATACCATTCGTGTGTCCCTGACCGAAGAGCCCGAGGCCGAAATCCCTGTGTGTATCCGACTGGTCGAGCGGTATGTCGGCAGGGAGCATCACGACGACATACCGCCCATCGAATCCTCAAGACTCGATCCGTATGCATATGCGCGGCGATCCTCTTTTGCGGTGGACAGAATCGGTGGAGACCACGTCCCTGTGGTAGTCGCTACGGCGCCTCTCGGGGCAAACACCTCGCCCGATTGCCTGGCTGAAATCGGATATGATTACGAGGCCGATCTCGACAAATGGCACATCGCGGATCAAGCAGCCGATTTCATCTATTTGGGCAAACAGGATGTGTCATACGATCTGCCCGGCACACTCGCCCGAATCGTCGACTACGAGCACTGGAATTCGTCCGACTGTCCGGATGAAGTCTATCCGCTCTTCACCGTAAACGAATACGTAAGTGCGAGCAACCGCTCCCTTGGGGCAAATTTCGTAGTGGCCCAACTCGATGACCTGCAGGAGCCCCTGCTCAGAACGATCTCCGACGACCCTGCGTGCGTGCTTGTCCTGACCACCCGGAACACCCACGCAATGGCTGAGCTTCGCCGGGGATTTCTCCAGCTCCTCGAACACGACATTGGCATACCGGTCATCATCAAGCTCACCTACCCTGCGCTCGATGAAGACACCCTGATGATTCACAGCGCCACAGACGCGGGCGGTCTGCTCATCGACGGCCTGGGTGATGGGCTGTGGATCGACGCACCAGGCAGTCCCGAGACGATCAACAGGATCACCTTCGGCATCCTTCAGGCCGCACGAACGCGGGTCTCCAAAACCGAATACATCTCCTGCCCATCTTGTGGGCGAACGCTGTTCGATCTGCAAGAAACCACTGCGATGATCCGGAAGCGGACCGAACATCTCAAAGGCGTCAAGATCGGAATCATGGGCTGTATCGTAAATGGCCCCGGAGAAATGGCGGACGCCGACTACGGTTATGTTGGCAGTGGTCCCGGACAGATCACCCTCTACAAGGGTCAGGATGTGGTCAAGCGAGGGATCCCGACAGAAGGTGCAGTGGACGAATTGATCGAACTGATCAAGGCAGACGGCAGTTGGGTTTCTCCGGCTTAATGAATACTCCGAAACTTCTCACAACCTGAATCCCCTCCATTCCCCATGGCACGCATACCTGAAGACACCATCGAACTGATCCGTCAGTCTGTGGACATCATCGACGTCGTGTCGGAGTTCGTCACGCTCAACAAGCGCGGCAGAAACTTCATGGGACTCTGTCCATTTCACGACGACCACTCCCCTTCCATGAATGTTTCTCAGGAGAAGCAAATCTACAAGTGCTTCTCCTGCGGCGCGGGCGGGAACGTCTACACCTTTCTGACCGAGCTCGAAAAAATAAGCTTCATCGAAGCCGTCCGTAAACTTGCCGAACAGGCAAACATCCCGCTCCCGGAGGACCGGCCGGAAGACAACGGCAGCCAGGAAGTATTCGATACCCTCTATGGCGCCAATGAACTTGCGCTCAAATACTTCAAGCACATGCTGCAGACGGACCCTTCTGGCGAACCCGCAAGGGAGTACCTGAAATCTCGCGGGATCACAGAAGAGATCATCGAAAACTTTTCGCTTGGCTACGCCCCGAACAGCTGGGACGGATTGCTCCATGTCGCCGGAAGACGCGGCTTCAACCCCAAGGTGCTGGAACAGGCCGGCCTCGTAATGGCAAGGAAAGATGACAAGGGTTTCTACGACCGGTTCAGACATCGTGTCATGTTTCCCATCGTATCCCATACCGGAAGAACCGTGGCGTTCGGCGCTCGGGCACTGGATCCAAACGAACAGGCCAAATATCTGAACTCACCGGAAACTCCGGTCTACCACAAAGGCAGCATCCTTTACGGACTCTGGAAAAATCGCGACGCCCTTCGGTCATCCGGCACCGCAATTGTGGTAGAAGGATACATGGACCTCATCGCCCTTGCCCAGGCTGACATCCACAATACCGTCGCATCATCGGGTACCGCGCTGACCACCGACCATGCCCGACTCCTCAAGCGATACGCTGAACATACCGTCCTGGTTTTCGATGGTGATGCGGCAGGCGCCTCGGCGTCTGCAAGAGGGATTGGATCGTTATTCGAAGCCGGTATGGAAACCCGCGTGGTCACACTCGAAGAAGGTCACGACCCCGACAGCTACGTTCGGCAGCATGGGACCAAAGCCTTCCTGAAACTCACCGAAGAAGCCCAACCCGTGATCGACTTTCTGCTCGACTGGATCAAGACCCGAGAGGACCTGACCACGTCCGATGGAAAGGCCAGGGCGGTGGAGTCCATTTCGGAATTCCTGGTTCGGATCAAGGACGAAGCCCTCCGGCAATTCGTCATACAGGAAACGGCCCAGAAACTGGGCACGGACGAAACCACCATCATCCAGGTCATCCAGCGCGCCGGCAGAACGGCACGCACACGCCCCCAGCCGTCGGGCTCCACGCAGCAATTCACCTTTGATCCGGCGCCGAGACTGGAAAGGGAACTTCTGATCCATATGATGACGAAGGGGGCCACTGCAGACAAAGTGCTGCAGGACATTAAACCGGAGGAGTTTTCGAACAGCGCCTATCGAAGAATTGCCAACCTGATCTCCTCGATGCGCTCAGGAGGCCAGTCGCCCGAAGTCGCAGTGTTGCTCGACCACTGCAAGGAAGAAGACCTGAGCCACGTACTCTCCTCGCTGTCTATGGAAATGGGCATCCACAATCCAAACCAGACCGAGGCGCCGCTGGAAGATTACATCCGAACCTTCCGCCTCAAACAACTGGAAACCAGCATCGATCGCCTCGAGGCCCAGCTCCGCTCACCCGACCAGACCACAGACCTCAAAGACATAATGCAACAGCACAGGGAGCTCACCCTGGAACGAAAAACTTTCCTCGAATCACACGATCCCCTCACCCCAACGCCTCGCCCATAATTTCCTTGCCCTTTAACCCCAAAATGGTAAATTTATCTCTGCATTTCTGGGCCCATAGCTCAGCTGGTTAGAGCAGCGGACTCATAATCCGCTTGTCCTAGGTTCGAATCCTAGTGGGCCTACCAATTAACATACTACA
>CAVOEZ010000551.1:0-3681 GCA_963694355.1 Latescibacteria bacterium UBA2968
TAATCTCTCCGATGGCCCCGGTTAGCTTCTTCTGAGGTTTATTCATCAGACCACGCATTCCACCGAGCTGTTTCACCTGATCATCGCTGCCTCTGGCTCCAGAATCCTTCATCAGCGAGATGGAGTTGAATCCACCTTCTGCGAGTTCCAGAGCTTCATTCATCATTTCCGCAATATTGTTGGTGGCGTGTTGCCACACATCAATGACCTTGTTATAGCGCTCGCCTTCGGTTATTACCCCATGGCTGTACTGAAGCAAAACCTTGTCAACTTCACCCTTGGCCTCGTCGATCAACTCCTGTTTCTGAGGCGGAACTACCACATCATCCATGGCCACGCTTACACCCGATTTGGTCGCATAGTCAAATCCGAGGCGTTTGACACCGTCCACAAATTCAGCGGTATCCCGGTTGCCGAAACGGCGATGAACATCTGTTGTAACATTCTGGATAACAGATTTGTCCACAAGGGTATTGACGAAGGGCATCCCTTCAGGCAAGATGTCATTGAAGATCACCCTTCCTGCCGTTGAGACCTCAATCTTGCCATCAATCCGGATGCGGACGGCCTCGTGCATGCCGAGTTTGCCATATTCATAAGCCATCCGGGCCTCTGCAGGAGTGCTGAAGGCCTTCATTTTCTTCTCGTCCCCTACGGGGCCGATTTTTGTCAGGTAATAGCACCCAAGAGAAATATCTCTTGGGTCATTGACCACAATGGCTGAGCCATCTGCCGGCTTCAGCAGATTGTTCGAAGAAAGCATCAGAACCCGAGCCTCAATCTGTGCCTCGAAGGACAAGGGTAGGTGAACCGCCATCTGATCTCCATCGAAGTCCGCGTTGAATGCTGCGCACACGAGGGGGTGAATCCGGATGGCCTTTCCTTCTGCCAGAACAGGCTGAAATGCCTGAATACCAAGACGGTGAAGGGTCGGAGCCCTGTTCAGAAGGACATAATGGTCCTGAATAATTTCCTCCAGAATATCCCAGACCTCCACCCTTTCCCGTTCTACAAGCTTCTTTGCGCTTTTGACTGTCTGTACCAGACCGCGCTCTTCTAATTTCTTAATAATAAATGGCTTGAACAACTCAAGGGCCATGTGCTTTGGGAGTCCACACTGATGCAAGCGCAGATTTGGATCCACCACGATAACAGACCGGCCAGAATAGTCCACCCGCTTTCCCAACAGGTTTTGCCGGAACCGTCCCTGCTTTCCCTTCAAAAGATCGGACAGAGACTTGAGAGATCTGTTGCCATCGCCCCTTACAGCACGGGAGCGGCGACCGTTGTCGAAGAGTGCATCAACAGCCTCCTGCAGCATCCGCTTTTCATTCCTAAGGATTACTTCTGGGGCCTTGATTTCAATCAGTTTTTTCAACCGATTATTTCGGTTAATCACGCGTCTGTAGAGATCATTCAGGTCGGAAGTAGCAAATCGACCACCCTCAAGAGGAACCAGAGGACGCAGGTCCGGCGGGATCACGGGAATCACGTCCAGGACCATCCAGTCGGGCGAATTGTCGGACTGACGAAACGCCTCGACAACCTTCAATCTCTTGAGCGCCTCTTGTTTCCGCTGAACCGACGTTTCCATCCTCGCCTGGGTACGAAGTTCGGCAGAAAGCTCCTCGATATCAATTTCCGTCAGGAGACGTTTGAGTGCCTTTGCCCCCATGTCCACTTCGAAGTTGTACCCTTTTTCCTGCAATTCCATCACTTCATCTTCGGAAAGAAGGTCCTTGTATTTCAAATCAGGCGCGTCGCCTGGATCCAGCACCACACAAGACTCGTAATAGATCACCCGCTCCAAATTCCGGATGGTGATATTCAGGAGATAACCCATTCGGGAAGGGAGGGATTTGAAGAACCAGATGTGAGACACGGGCACCGCCAACTCAATGTGTCCCAGACGTTCCCTACGAACCTTTGACTGGGTCACTTCTACACCACAACGGTCACACACCACACCTCGGTAGCGGATCCGTTTATACTTTCCACAATTGCACTCCCAATCTTTAACAGGTCCAAAAATACGTTCGCAGAACAAACCATCACGTTCCGGTTTAAACGACCGGTAATTGATGGTCTCCGGCTTTGTAACCTCTCCTCTGGACCACCCTCGAATCGTTTCGGGTGAGGCAAGCTGTATGCGGATCGAATCAAAATCAATGGGTCGTTTAGCAGCATTGATATCAACCACGAGTGGTACCCCCTTTAAGCGATCGGTAACCAGAACACAGAGTGACGTTGAGGAAGTTTCTTTACGCCTGCCCGTTTTCCAATACTACATCCAGGCAGAGGCTTTGAAGTTCCTTGATCAGAACGTTGAAAGATTCCGGAACGCCCGGTTCTGGTGGGTTTTCCCCCTTGACGATCGCCTCGTAGATTTTCGATCGTCCAGCAACATCGTCCGATTTTACTGTTAGCATTTCCTGCAACATGTAGGCAGCACCGTAGGCCTCCAGTGCCCAGACTTCCATTTCGCCGAATCGCTGCCCACCAAACTGGGCCTTTCCGCCCAATGGCTGCTGTGTAACCAGCGAGTAGGGTCCAATTGAGCGAGCATGGATCTTGTCGCTGACGAGGTGAGAGAGTTTCAGCATATATATCTCGCCCACCATCACTTCCTTGTCGAATGGTTCACCAGTCTTGCCATCATAAAGAACCGTCTTACCCGACTCGGGTAGTCCGGCCTTTTTCAAGGCAGCCCGAATATCATCCTGAGACCCCCCGTCAAACACAGGGGTAGCCACATTGATACCCAGCTTCCTTGCAGCCCAACCCATGTGGGTTTCCAGGATCTGTCCCAGATTCATCCTGGAAGGAACTCCCAATGGATTCAGAACCAGATCGATTGGAGTTCCATCCGGCAGATAAGGCATATCCTCCTCTGGTACGATGATGGACACCACACCCTTGTTGCCGTGGCGTCCGGCCATCTTGTCACCCACCATCAGTTTTCGTTTTCTGGCGATATACACTTTAACGAGCTGTACGATTCCTGGTGGCAATTCGTCGCCACGTGCCACTTTCTCCAGCTCTCTTTCCAGCGATTCATCCGCCTGGCGAGCGAGCTGATCAGACAGTTCGATGATGCGTTCCACTTTCCGACTCACGGTGGGGTTATCTGTCCACACCTCATCCGCTCGAACCACATCCAGATCCAGCTTCTCGGCAAGTTTCTCATCAAACACCTTCCCGGAACGGGCAAAGACCGTACCGTCTTCGGTGTTGCGCAATAATTCTAGCTTCTTGCCCATCAGCAGATCGGCGACTTGCTCATCCCTGCTTTCTTTAACTGCACGAATCTTTTCGGACATCTGCTTCTTGACCTCTGCCGTCTTTTCTTTGTCGGCCTTCCGAGTCTTTTCGTCTCGTTCTTTCCGTGAAAACACCTTCCGGTCCATCACCACGCCGTCCATCCCAGGAGGTGCCTTCAAGGACGCATCCCGGACATCTCCGGCCTTTTCACCAAAGATCGCTCGCAAGAGACGCTCTTCAGGGGAAAGTTCTGTTTCCCCTTTTGGTGTCACTTTGCCCACCAGGATATCCCCGGAACGAACCTCAGCGCCCACACGAATAATTCCGTGCTCGTCCAGATTGCGCACTGCCTGCTCGCTTACATTGGGAATTTCACGGGTGATCTCCTCCGCACCTCTCTTGGTGTCCCTGACCTGGAGA
>CAVOEZ010000552.1:0-3681 GCA_963694355.1 Latescibacteria bacterium UBA2968
CCTGTCACTTCCGGGCGCTCGGAGGATATCCTGATTGAAGTGGCGGCGATCAGGCAGGAAAGGGGATCTGCCGTGCTGGCGACCCTTGTTTCCGGCGGTGTGAAGGATGGATGGCAATCGAAGCTGCTGATCAAGGAAGATGGGTCGAAGGTGGGTACGCTCGGCTATCCTGAGGCGGACGAGGCCGTTCTGGGAGCTCTGAGTGAGGAGGACGGCATTCCGGAGGATCTTCTCCAGGTTGTCGAGCTGGAAGTCGACCGGCCTGAAGGAAAGGAAGCTCTGAAGATTTTCATGGAGTCCATTTGCCCGGAACCGACCCTCTACCTGTTTGGCGGGGGGCACGTTTCCTTCGCCATTGCCAGGATCGCCTGTACCGTGGGCTTTCGGATCGTGGTGATCGATGACAGACCGATGTTCGCCAACAAAGAGCGATTTCCAATGGCGGAGGAGACCCTGACGCTGGATATGGAGACGGCCTTCGAACATCTTCAGATCGACGATCTCTCCTACATTATTGCCGTAACGAGAGGACACCAGCACGACAAGCCGATTGTAGAGCAGGCACTGAAAACTGAACCGGCTTACCTGGGAATGATTGGCAGTAGAAGAAAGATTGCTTTGATGTGGAAGGATCTGGAAAAAAAGGGATACCCAATGGAAAAACTGGAGCGGGTTCACGCACCCATTGGTCTTGACATTGGTTCGGATTCTCCCGAAGAGATCGCCGTGAGTGTGGTTGCAGAACTCATTCAAGTTCGCCGCTCCGGGGGCAAACCTGCGCACAATGTGCGATCACTTTCCGCGACGGGAACCTAACGGAAGGAATTGCTTCCAGGCCATCCTGGAAACATAGATTAAGTCGTAATGCAGGCGTAATTGGCCGCTCAACTTGGTGAATATCACCAAGTCCAGGGAGCGGCCATTTTTATTTCTCGGAAATAACTTGTTTAATATCAGTAAATTAACGGATATCATTCGGTGTGGCACGAAAGTTGACAGTATTCAGGGTGATGTTGAGAGAATAAATTGAACTTACCACCCTGCGGGATAAAAAGGAGAAACGACACGGCAAAAGGTGCATTTGGAAGAATCGCCGATATTCTTCAGGCGGATGTGGACGACGTGCTGAGCAGGATGGAGGATCCAAAAAAACTGATTGGGCAAATGATCCAGGAAATGGAGGAATCGGTCAACACGTCCGTTGCAGCCGTTTGCAAGTCGCTGGCAAATGAGAAACTGATGGACCGTCGGATCAGGGAGCGCTCCGAGGAAGCCGAGCGATGGGGGGCGAAGGCCCAGCAAGCTGTCCAGTCCGGGGAAGACGAGCTCGCAAGGAAGGCACTCGAACAGAAGCTACGGGTTGAGGCCGATCTCGAGATGCTCAAGCGGTCAATGGCAGAGGCGGAAGAGGCCACACTTCAGCTCAGGCAGCAGCTCGATCGGTTGAAGGCAAAGCTTCAGGAGGCGAAATCACAGCAAAGGTCCATTATTGCGAAACACCAGATCTCGCAGTCAGGAGTGATCCAAAGCCGTCTTTCGCAAGTGAATGAGGATGCCTTTCACCGGTTCGAGGAGTTCAAGAACAAGGTTGAAGAGGCCGAAATTTCTGCGGAGCTCTATGAAGATGTGGCAGGAACCCACCCCGGGCTCGAGGCAGACCTCGAGAAAATGGAAAAGAAGCAGCGAATTCAAGAGGAGCTGGAAAAGCTGAAAGGAAAAACCGCCGCGTCCAACCCGAAAAACAAATCATAAGGGGGCATCGGTCATGTTAGGCACAATCTTCGGAATTCTCTTTCTCGTTGTTGGCGGCCTGATGGCCTTTGCCATACTTGCCGGTATTCTGGGAGTCGCTGTGGGCATCGTGTGGTTTCTGGTTAAACTGTCGATTCCATTCCTTCTCGTCTATCTGGGATATCGCTTGATTGTGAACTCGCGTGAGACGCCAGGTTACTGAGGAGATATCAGATCTGAAAGGCTCCGAAAGAACCTTTGGTGTTGTTCCAGGATTTAAATATCTTACGGAACAAGACCAGAGGTTCTTTGCATTAAACCGGAGAACGTGTTTTGATGGCGCAAGAAAGATATCCTGAACTCCGTATTGGTCAGTGCTTCGCCGACAGCTTTCGGGTGTGGATCCGAAATCTGGTGGTGCTGTTCTTCGCATCTGTCATCACCGTGGTTCTAAGTGCCGCCACAGGTACTCTTCTTCTGGGGAGTCTCTACGCGGGATTGATGGTGATGATTCTTGATGCGATGCGGGGAAGGTCCATTGGTGTAGGTGACGTTTTCTGCAGGGTACGGCGGTTCCCAAGATTCCTGGCCATCACCTTGTTCGTTTTCGTCTTTACCACGCTCGGGTTGTTTTTTCTGATTGTTCCAGGCGTGCTTTTCGGCGTGTGGTGTTTCTATATGTATCAGCTCGCCGCGGATCAGAATGCGCGGCTGGATGAGGCCTTTGTGGAAAGCCGAAAAGGCGTACACCGGCACGGGTTCTGGAAGCACCTTCTGCTGATTTGCAGTGCGGCCATCTTTGTGGGCGGCGGCGTTCAGGCGGCAAACGAGGTTTTTGAAAAGGATGGCCTGCTTCTGATCTGGCTGGTTCCCGTTCTTCTGCAACCCTTTGGACTTGGACTTCTTGTTTCGGCATATCGGCAGACGCTGGAAGTGGAGGCCGAACAGAAGGAGTTGTATGTAAAAGAGTTCGAGGAGATGCGCGATGAACTGCAGACCGCCCACGACATGCAGATGGATCTGCTGCCGAAACAAAGTCCGGGTATTTCCGGATACTCTTTAGGTGGTGTCTGTATACCCGCCAACAATGTGGGAGGCGATTACTATGCCTATTGCTGGCTGGACGACGATGAATCACGGCTGGCGCTGGTTGTAGCAGACGTATCGGGAAAGGCGATGGAAGGTGCGGTAACCGCTCTACGATTTAACGAGATGCTCAGGTATGAAATCCGCAATAGAAGAAACCCTGCGCCCATTCTGGACGGTCTCAATGAGTCTCTCGAAGGCCAGATCGACACATCCACTTTCATTACGTGCTGCATCGCCGTTCTGGATGTCAGGAGCGGGTCGGTTGAGATTGCCAATGCGGGACACTGTCTGCCCTATCATTATGTGCACGGGCAGGCACGGGTGTCGCCAGTACCCCTTACTGGATTTCCTCTGGGACTGCCCGCGGTAGTCAGACCTGACCAGGACTACGACAGTGTTTCCATGATCCTTTTGCCGGGCGATGCTCTTGTTCTCTACTCCGATGGCGTAGTAGAGGCCCACAATGCCGATGGCGAGTTGTATGAAGAGGACCGCTTCGAGGCGGTCTTGAACGACACGATCGATGGCGCAGATGCGGACCGGGTCATTCGGGCAACAGTTCGGGACGTGGATCGGTTCAGAGGAGGCGCCGTGCGGACGGATGACGTCACCATGCTTGTTCTAAAACGAGATGTTGAACCCCAAACATCATGAGGAGGCAGTTCGGATGTCCGTAGAACACAAGGCGTGTCCCACAACCGATGATGATGTGGCTACCTATCAGGAAAATGGCTACATAGAGTACCCGGAATTTTTCACGCAGGAGGAAATTGGAGCACTGCGGGAAGCGATCGATCAGGCGATTGGTCAGAACCGGGATCGGATCATAGGTGCGCCGGGAGGCGGCAGGAGTTCGAAGGC
>CAVOEZ010000553.1:0-3673 GCA_963694355.1 Latescibacteria bacterium UBA2968
TGAAAATCAACCGCTTCTCCGCGAGCGCCGGAAGGTCGGATTTCTCCATTGCGGGGAAGGTCTCCGGTCTTATGGCAGAGATGATCCAGCCCCAAAACACTTCTGCCAGACCGCTGATGGAGGTCTCGGTGAAGTCCACCGTGATGGATCTTGACGAACTCATCCCGATTGAGAACCAGGCTGCGCTTGAGTCCACCAGCTGGTCTTTCACGACACCTGCTCTGGCAGTTCCACAGGCGCTTCCTGTCCCGTCCCCTCTCCCGCATCTGCTTCGTGGTCTGGATGTCGACGGGGCGCTTGATTTTAAGGAGTTGAAGTCTGATGGAACTGTGGTTGAGAATCTCACTGCAAAGCTAAAGTCCAGAAGGGCCGTAATGATGGTGAATCATATTGCCGCAGCCGTGTATGGAGGTTCGCTATCAGGGCAGGTGGAACTCGATGCAAGGGATGCAGGGAAGCCATACCCGGTAGCCGCAGAGTTTTCCGTAGAGGGAGCGAAGGCCACCAGTTTATTGAAAGAATTTCTGGGATGGTCCATCCCATTGCAGGGAGAGTTAGGCGTAGATATCGGTTTCAATGGCGCTGTAGACTCAGCGCTGGAATTGGTGTACTCCAATTTGAGTGCGTTGGGAAAAGCCGGCATGGAGCAGGGGAAACTGGTGAACTGGGGCGTGCTCAAACAAGCAGCTTCACAGGTGTCCCAGTTGGGATTTATGAATTTCGATGAAATTCCGATACGCAACCTGATCGCGCCGTTCAAAATTGAAAATGGCAGGCTGGTGTTCAGCAATGCCAAGTTTCGAGCGGCAGATCTGGATTGCAGATTAAGCGGCTCCACAGGAATCGACAAATTATTGGATTACACCCTGGACGTGGATCTGCCCGCCTCGCGTTTAAACGTGGGCGGGCTCAATCTGGGCAATGCATTAGGTGCTTTCGTTGGCGGCGGGTCGATTCCCTTGCGATTGAAGATCGCAGGTACGATCGATGGTCCGAAGGTATCAGCATCTCTTCGATCGGCTCCGCAGACGGAGAAGGGAAATGGTGGGCAGAAAGGAAAGGGTGGACTGGAGAAGAAGGCGAAGGGGCTGTTGAAGAAGTTCTTCTGAGCAGATGCAGTACCGGATACGCGGCGCGACGAATAGGAGAATGATTCGTCGCGTTTTCTTATTGTGTGGTCGGGAGCACAAGGGTGAAGGTGCTGCCTTCGCCCGGGTTGCTTCTCAAGCTTATATGACCATTAAGCGCTTTTGCAAGGCTTTGAGCCAATGCCAGGCCCAGTCCTGTCCCTTCGAAGTTTCGGTCGAGGCCGCCGTCCGCCTGCTCGAACAAGTTAAAAATCCGTTCCTGGTCGTCGGACCCGATACCGGGACCGTTATCCTCTATTGAGATACGCAGCCACTCTTTGGAGTTTGACTGATTATTCGACATTTCCACCTGAGGCAGGGAAGGGGTCATCTCTGCAGATATGGTGATTTGTCCCTTTTCAGGTGTGAACTTCACTGCATTGTCAAGGAGCAAAAGAATGATCTTGCGTGACATTTTGTGGTCCACCGAAACAATGCGTTCGATGGCCTCTATTCCCATGGTCAGGTTTTTGGAATCAGCGAGTTCCTGGTGCACACTCACACAGTCCGAGAGAAATTCGGAAAGGATGAGTGGCTCTGGTTCGGTTCTGGTATTCCCCTGGTGAGGGTCGAATATTGCAGAATATCCTCGAACATGTTCAGCAAGCGATTGGAGGCCGTCAAAATATTCTGCAGATAACCCGCTTGTTTCTCGGAAAGCCCATTCATCGTGTCCTGCAGGATTTGCGCGAAACCCTGGATGTGACCCAGAGGAGTCCGCACTTCGTGGGACATACCGTTGATGAACTCGGTCTTGAGTCTGTTGGATTCCTTCAGACTGCCAACCAGGTCTCTATTGTCAAGGATCAGTCTGCGTCGTTCGGACCCGTTCTGCAGTGTTTTTACAAGCCGCTCCATGTCGACCGGTTTGGACAGATAATCAAATGCGCCGAGCCGGATGGCCTCGACAGCACTTTTCATATCCCCGTATCCGGTGAGAATTATAACTTGGGTGTCAGGCGAATGCTCCCGAGCTCTGCCCAGCAACTCCATTCCGCTAATCCCTGGCATCCTCAGATCTGTCAGCAGCAGATCGGGAGGATGAGTTTCGAGCAGAGGCAAGGCTTCTTCTCCACTCTGGCAGGCTGTCACCTCGAATCCAGCCGTGGAAACGGCCTCCTTGATGATGTTCAAAACATTCGGCTCGTCATCTACAATCAGGATGCTTGTGGACATGAAGACCTTGATGTTGGAGGGCGGGCAGGAATCAGTGAAGTGAACCGAGTAGGTCGAAGAATGTAGGGAAGGATTTCCTGACGCAGGAAGGATCCCTTATTTCGATCCCCGAAGCCTTCAGCCCGATCAATGCCAGACTCATGGCCATCCTGTGGTCCTCATAAGTGTCCAGTCTTGCGGGCAGAAGGACTTTGGCAGGTTGAATCGTCATGCCGTCAGGTTTCGTGTGGACTTCAACACCAAGTTTTCGGAGCTCGGTCGCCATTGCCGCGATCCGGTCGGTTTCTTTGATTCGCAGATTGGCTATATTTCGAATGTTGACCGGTCCGTCAGCAAAGGGTGCCAGCGCGCAGACAGTTTGCACAACATCGGGCATGTCGTTCATGTCAATGTCGATTCCTCTGAGCCGCGCGGGGCCAATAACCTCTACGTTGTCGCGACTCTTTGTGACCATGCAACCCATTTTCTCAAGGATATCCACAAACCCCATATCTCCCTGAACGGAAGTGGGAGGGATGCCCATTACTTTCACTCTGCCACCGGTGAGTGCCGCGGCTGCGAAGAAATACGAAGCATTTGAGGCGTCTGGTTCAATCGGATACTCGGTTGCCTGATAGCGCTGGCCGCTCTTGACGACCAGTCTGCTGTAGTCCTGGTTCTCCACCTCAATGCCGAATCTGGCCATGACCTCAATAGTCATATCGACATACGGCTTGGAGACCAATTCGCCCGAAATCAGGATGTTCACATCCTTGCTTGCATAGGGTGATACCAGCAGAATCGCAGTGAGATACTGGCTGCTTCTGTTGCCGGGCAGGTGGGTTGTTCCTCCTCGAATCCCCTTTGCCAGAACCCTCACAGGTGGACAGCCGTTCCCCATTTCGGCAGAGGACTCTACACCCAGTTCATCCAGCCCGTCCAGTAGATCCTGGATGGGCCGCTGCCGCATGCGGGGAACTCCATCGATGAGATAACTTCCAGAGCCAACAGAGACGAGCGCGGTTATGAATCTGGCGGTTGTGCCCGAGTTTCCCACGAAGAGGGTGCCTTCCGCAGCAGGTATCCTGCCGCCAGCCCCGCGTATGGTGAACACATTCTCAACACTGTTCGTTACTTCGAATCCAAGACTGTTCAGGCAATTCGACATACGCTCCGTGTCATCGCTCCTCAACGCCCCGGTGAGGAGCGACTCCCCTTCAGCAAGGGCGGATACAACAAGGGCACGGTTGGTGTAGCTCTTGGAACCCGGGACAGAGATTTCGGCGTCTGCTGGACGTTTGAGGGGATTGATTTTCAATGATTCTGACATGAAATATGAGGATCTTTTAAGGTGAGGACCGCCTGTGGCCACGTATATTCCGCTGCGAGAA
>CAVOEZ010000554.1:0-3671 GCA_963694355.1 Latescibacteria bacterium UBA2968
AGGTTTGTCTTCATTGCCCCGGAAGAATCGCAGAGATTTTTCCCCACGTGCTCGCTTGTGGCTTCGATGCGATCGAGCCCCTCGAGCCGCCGATTCAGGGGAATATGTCTCTTGAGGAACTCACAAAGATTGCAGGTGAGAAAATAGGCTTGATGGGTTATGTTCAGGATCAGGACTTTTACCTGCTTTCTGAGGACCAGATTCGGGATCACGTGAGGAGAATCGCTGATCACGTAGGAGAAAAATCCGGATACATCTGCTGCTCAACTTGCACGCCGTTCCAGCATCCTCCTACGAAGAAGTATGTAACCAACTACCTCGCCTTTCTTGATGAAGCCGAGCAAGCAGCATTCTAAACCGAAAGTTTTTACACGCAAACCACGAATCTGGTAATCGTTGAAGCCAACCAACTGACTTAACGGGAGGAACAAGTGGGAAATTCCATAAAGCTTAAACCAAGATACTACCGCTGGCACGTCGATCCGGGTGTGGAATGGGTTGAAAAGAATACAGGGTACGCGAATCTCAATTGGGACATTCCACTGTCGCAGGTGGCACTCGTTTCAGTCGATGTATGGGATAGACATTACATAACCGACACGGAGGCTCGAGGTGAACAGGTCATCCAGGAGAAAATCCTGCCGCTGATCGCCGCCTGCCGCAAAGGAGGGCTGGAGATCATTCACGCCCCCGCACCTGGTCGAAACCTTGCACAGAGCAATCCCGCATACGTAAATCTGGTCACCAGCGAAGAGGTCAATGCCGGCCGGGACAAAGAGTGGCCACCCCAGGAGTTTAGAGGTAAGTCCGGCCAATATGAAGCCTATGCCCGTCCGGTAGAACCCAGAGACAAGGAACGTGCCGACCGGGTTGCCGACCTGGTTATGCATCCACAGGTTCAGCCCGAAGGAGATGAAGTAGTCGTGGCTTTCGGCGAAGATCTCCATCGCTACTGCAAAAGCAAAGGGATATTGTTTCTGATCTACATGGGATTCAATACGAATGCCTGTATTTTACTCCGAGACTACGGCACTGTTGAAATGTCCAAACGCGGCTACGAAATTATCATGCTCCGTGACTGCACAACAGGTATGGAATCTTTCGAAACGCACGACGACCTCTGGCAGACACGGGGGGCCATTCTGTTCCTCGAAATGTTCGGGAAATACTCCATCAAATCCGATGAACTCATGGCTGCGCTCTAAATTCAGTTTGGCACTTGGTTCCGCAACTGTCCAGACATGGACTCCAATATGTCAACACGCGTACTCACAATCCTTCTCGCGACCACCGCCTTCGCTTCCAAGATTGTTTTCAAATCCAATGGAGGACGTGCTTTTGATATTTCGTGCCGAATTCCACATCCTTAACCCGTAGTCCCAAACTCTTATCTCGGAGCACTCAAATGAGCACGGTTCTCAATTCCGGAATGATCGGTGCCGGCAATATCGCCGGAGGTCATCTGAACGCCATCTCCAAACTCGACAACATTCGTGTCGCTGCCATTATGGACGTCGACATCGACCGAGCCAGACAAGTCGCCGACAAGAACGGGGCCAAAGCCTATGGTGATCTTGAATCCTTTTTGGCCGATGACGAAATCGACGCGGTGCACGTCTGCTCACCCCATTTCCTTCATGCTGATCAGGCCGTCGCGGCGGCCAAGGCTGGAAAGCACGTATTGGTTGAAAAACCAATGGCGCTTACGGTCCCGGACTGCGACAGAATGATTGAAGCCTGCGATCAGGCCGGTAAAGTACTGATAGTCGGGCAGGTCATGCGAAAGTACCCGGTCCACTACAAAATCCGGGACTTGATCAAAGCAGGAGACATCGGATCGGTTGGCCACATGATGAGACGGCGGTATGGTTATTTCGACACCAGCGGACCGGGCAGCTCATATGGCGGATGGTACATGAATCTCGAAATGGCTGGAAACTGCGTGCTGTATGGCTTCGGATCCCACGAGTTTGATATTCTTCAATGGTTCGTAGATTCACCCGTGGTAAATGTCTACGCTCAGGGTACAGAGAGCACTGCGCTTTACAAGGGCCAGAAAGATTCCTACACCGCCGTTATGAATCACGAGAATGGAACCGTCAGTGTGTTGTCGCAGTCGGTCGTGTGCAAGCCCGGAGCTGCAGACCAGTTCATTGTCGGAAGCGAAGGCACGCTCCACCTTGCCGGTGGAAAACTGACCCTGGATGGCGAACCCGTGGAGATCGGCGAAGGAGATGGGATGGCAAACCAGATTCAGGAATTTGCTACTTGCTGTCTCGAGGGAAATGTGCCAGATGCCTCAGGACGGTCTGTGCGTCATACCATGGCCGTCATCGAAGCCGCAAAGCAGAGCGCTGAAAGGAATGAAGCTGTTCTGGTCTCCGAGTTCGACTGACGCAGAAGCCCGCTTCGAAAAATGAATGAGTACCGGAAGTGGCCGTCGACCATCATGGAGGAGGGAGTGATCGCGTGAGAAGACGAGAAGTGAGATGGGAAAGGATGTTTCCCGACGAGCTGGAGGCTGCGTTTGAAGCCTGTCCGGTAGCCTACTTGCCGTATGGACTCTGTGAGCCGCACGGTCCGCAGAACGCAGTAGGCATGGATGCCCTCAGAGCCCACGCGGCATTGTGCCGTACTGCAGAAGCTGTGGGCGGAATTGTCGCCCCACCGGAGTACTGGCACTGTCACGAAGTCGGGTTATACGCCACCTGGGCGCACAGGCAAATTGGCGAGGCCAAACCATGGCTCACTGCCGTTCCGCCGTGGGTCTATCTCAAGAACATCTGTTATCACATCCGTGCGGTGGACGCGCTTGGCTTCAAAGCCTGCATCTTGTTCTCCGGTCATTCGGGTCCACATCACAAGGACGTTCCGGTAATTATCGAAATCATGCAGGGTCACGTAGCCACACGTCTCTACTCCCTGATGGGAATTGGGACCAGCCAATCCCGGTTCGATGACGAAAAGGGTATGGGAGGACACGCCGGAAGAGGGGAAACCACCTTGTTGTGGGCCTCGGATCCGGATTGTGTCGACCTCTCCCGGCTTCCGGAGCCGGATGCGCCGGGGCCCCACTTCGCTATGGGTGCCCACGTAGACTCATCGAATCGTCTTGCAGGGGAACAGATGATAGATGACATCGTGTGCCATCTTTCTGAGAAGATCGGAGAGCTGCTTGCGGAGTATCCGGTCGGAGAAGCGTCTCCCTCGCCGTTGTCCTTCGCAGACCTTGAAAACATCTGGGAAAAGGAAATTGCGCCCGGATTCTCCGAATTGGCATCTATGCAGACAGGAGAAAATCCACCTCCACGGGATTCTCAGTGGTTTCTCAACTATGAGATTCCGAATCGGTCCTGAGAATCACGTCGGTATGCTCCAGGTAGGTCGGAGAAACAGGCTGCTTCTGCAGGGACTATAGCATCTATCTGAATACTGTGTTGTTCTGGAGTTATAGGAGAGTAAATAAATGGAGACTGTACGTGACAGGTTTTGGATTTTCACCTGCGTAGAAGGGTCTGACAATGACTCCCTGAAAAAGGGAGGATTTCCGGAAGGGTCCCGGATGACGCCGGCGGAGGGGGCATTCTACCTGGATGTGCCCAATCTGCAAATGATCAGATGGTGCGGTCTTCCTGCGCACCCCTACGATCAGTGGGCAGAGGCATTTGCAC
>CAVOEZ010000555.1:0-3670 GCA_963694355.1 Latescibacteria bacterium UBA2968
TAAGGTGGCCCGAGAGCGCCCAGGACAATATCACCGTGGGGATTCTTGGCGAGGATCCTGTGGCAGTACCGCTTCGGGCGATTTCCAAGAAGCGAATGGTGAAGGGTAAACGAATGGAGGTTAAGGTATTCCCGGAAGCCAGCGGGATAGGCCCATGCAACATTCTCTTTGTTTCGGCGCCTCACGTTGCCGCGCTGGATTCACTGGGAGTACAGCTTGAATCATCGCATGTGCTGCTGATTGGCGATACGGATGGACTGGCAGGCAAAGGTGTTGCTGTCAACTTCGTGGTCGTGAAAGAGAGACTGAGGTTCGAGGTGAGTCTGCAGGCGCTCAAACGAGCAGGTCTGGTTGTTGGCGCCAAGATGCTGAACCTGTCGATCCTGGTTGATGAAAAGGACTCGCAGTAAGAAAGCCCACTGGTTATTCCCTATGACGATCCGCCGCAAACTTATCACCATGCAATTGATCACCGCAGCAGCGGTTCTGGTTCTGGCCAGTGCGGTGTTCGTATGGAGCGACCTTACAACCTATCGTGCATCACTTGTAAGCAGATTGCAGTCCTACGCGGAGTTGATCGGAGACAATACGATCTCGTCGCTGAGGTTCCTGGACGAGGTGTCGGCCGCCGAGACCCTCGGGTCTCTTTCGGTTGCAGAGGGGATCACAGACGCCTGTATCTACGATGCATCGGGTTCGGTTTTTGCGACCTACTCTCTTGCACCGCAGCCGAATCGTTCCATACCCGAGACTCCCGGTGAAGGCCATCGGTTTACGGAAGACGCTCTGGAGCTCTTCTTCCCTATCATCAGAGATGCGGAACTTGTCGGTACGATCTTTGTTCGTTCGAATCTCGAAGCCTTCGCCGAGAAAACCAGGGAATTCGCGATCAATGCCGGGTTGGTGCTCGTGGTAGGTCTGGTGTTGTCGTTCGCGCTCTCGGTGATGCTGCAGCGAACCCTGTCCGGCAGAATCGAGGATCTGTCTGACGCGGCAAGGGACGTCTCAGAGAGTGGCAGATATGATCGGCGTGTGCCGAGTGGGGGAACCGATGAGCTTGGCGTGCTCTCGGCAGGGTTCAATGAGATGCTCGAGCAGATCCAGTCTCGTGACGGGGAGCTGAGAGAGGCGAGAGATACACTGGAAGCGAGGGTGCAGGAGAGAACCGAAGCGCTGGAGGCCACACGAAATGAGGCATTGCGGCTGGCCAGCGAAGCAGAGGCCGCCAACAAGTCCAAGAGCGTCTTTTTGGCGAATGTGTCTCACGAGATCCGGACGCCGATGAACGCAATCACCGGGTTTGCCGAGATCCTGGGTGGCCTGCTCACGGATCCCAGGCAAAAGCAATACCTCGCATCCATACAGTCCAGCAGTCACTCGCTGCTCGAATTATTCAGCAATATAATGGACCTTTCCAGGCTGGAGGCCGGTGATCTCGACCTTAATCTGACCGAAGTAGATCTGCTGAAGGTCTTTGCCGACACGGAAAACGTGTACAGTCCCAAGGCTGGTAGTAAGCAGTTGGGGTTCAACCTGCAACTGGACCCCGAGCTTCCACGATCCGTGGCGCTGGATGAGAGCCGATTTGGGCAGGTCCTTTACAATCTGCTGGACAATGCGATCAAGTTTACTCAAGCGGGACACATTTCGGTTGATGCAAAGGCAATACCCGATGGGGGACACGTCACATTACAGATCGATATAAGTGACACGGGGATCGGCATTCCTGAGGATCAGGTGGAGAAAGTCTTCGCACCGTTCACTCAGAAGCAGGACCAAAGCATCAATGAGTATGGAGGCACCGGGCTGGGGTTGACGCTTACGAAGCGACTCCTGGATGCGATGGGGGGGCAGATCTCCGTGACCAGTCAGGTGGGTACCGGCAGCACCTTTCACATCATTCTGAATGAGGTATCGGTGGTGGACGGAACTCCAATTGGCGACCAGACACGGGAGCGTTCAACCGATGATTCACTTGCATCTTCCGAAGAATCGGCAGTCTGGTCACCAGAATCTCTAACCGAGGCGGCGCGTGAGGCATTGCCCGATCTCCTGGCCAAGATGGAGGAGCGGGAGGCCACCGTCGCCAGTCTGGCGAAGACCTTGACGATCAATGAGGTGGATGACTTCGCGAACTGGTTGCAGGACCTGGGTAACTCCTGCGAGTTGACACCCGTTGTGCAGTGGGCGGATAGCCTGGCCGACCAAACAGCTATGTTCGAAATCGATCGCATGGGCGAAACCCTCAAGTCCTACCCTGTTCTTCTGGACAAGGTTCGATCTCTGATTTGATGTTCGGCGACACCGACCCTTTTGAACCGCAGAGAGATACCGATCCCACCCTTATTTCACAGGTTCCTGAAGGCCATTCTCCGTAGCCTTCCCTCGGATCGTCTTATCTTCCATTGCATACGAAAATTCTCACTGGCTAGGTTGCACAAACAGCCTTGATTCAGGGAACTCCAACGCGTGCTGAAGCCTGTGGGCGAAGGGCAGGGAGAGGAGCTACATTCTCAAGAGTCTGAAGGAGAGCCGAATGCACAGCGCATTCGCGTTGTGTCGCCGAATCACAACCAGAACAGCCTTTCTGCGGAAGGAGTTTAAGGATGCCATACACTATCGAATGGAAAACCTCTGGTGTGCAAACGAGGTTCTACGGAGGGGTGGCCGGAGCGGAAATTATTAGCCACTCCAAAGAAATACAGGGTGACGACCGGTTCGATACGATACGATTCATCGTTGCGAATTTCCTGGATGCTCAACAGGTTTCCATCACACTGGACGAAGTTAGGGAAATTGCGACTTTGGACAGCGTTGCAGCACTCTCCAACCCGAGGGTCAAGGTTGCCGTGGTTTCGAGTTCCGAAACGGTTGAAGCCGGTGGCGCGATTTATAAAGCGGGCCTGGCGGACTCTCCCTGGAAGACTGAGTCATTCAGTACTCTGGAAGAGGCTTTGGAATGGATTGCGGAGTAGATCGGGTAAAATGGATGGGGCTGGTCGGCGGGTTCGCCGTAGGGGAGGCCAAGCGCCTCGGGTAGGGGTTGAGCGTCTCTGCTCCGATTGGGCCTCGGAGTCAAAACCAGGTGATGACGAACAGTGGGCAGGAAAAAAGGAGGGGAAGCTTATTAATTACGCATTACAGTTAGTTTAATACGTGAAAAACGTATTTTATACATTTTTTTTGCAGTGAATCGTGTGATGTCAACAGCAGTAATTTGTGATCAATTCTGTAAATACGGCGATGCCCTGTTCCATTTCGGCATGGCCGATTTTTTCGTTAGGGCGATGCGCAAATCGAATGTCCCCACAGCCCAATATCAGCATTCCGTCCGATAGCAGACCATCCTCCATCAATCCCTTGTAGATGGCAGCATCTGCGTAGTACCCCACCTGCTCCGGCTCCTTGCCCGTGATCCTGGCTGCCAACTGGACAATGGGTTTGGTGGGCGCGCAGTAGAATGGCGGGATGGTTTCGATGTGGAATTTGCAGGTGGTTCCTTCGGGCAGGATTCTCTCGATACGTGTCAGGACTTCTTCGGCTGTCAACGTATTCGGTGGACACCTGAAGTCGACCAGCATTCGACACGTCTCAGCCACGACATTGACCTGATCCTCTCTCCCGCCCTGGATGTGCCCGATGTTGAGCGGAATGTCGAACTCGCTCCTGA
>CAVOEZ010000556.1:0-3670 GCA_963694355.1 Latescibacteria bacterium UBA2968
TGCATTCTCTGCACCCACGGACCGGAGCGAGGTGGCGGTGATCGATCTGACAACCGATACAGTGATGGATATGGACAGTGAACAGGTTGGGATTCAAGGGATCATACTCCAGGCGAGGAATCCTTTTGGAGGACAGGTTCGCATCTCAGACAGGTTGTTTATTTCCTGTGTGGGAGAGTTCAGTGATTTGACTGACGGTGGAATCGAGGTGATCAATCTTACCACGAATGCAACAGAGGGGATACAACTTGGTGAAGGAGAACTGGGGGGAAATGCCGGAGCCCTCGCAATGCTAACAGAGAGCATTGGATATATCGTTGTGTCAGATGCCTCCTTTTCGAATTCGCTGAAGACCTTTGATCTGACGACAGATAACACGCCAACACCTGTGGAAGGCGTCTCAGGAGGGTATATCGCGTCACTGGGACTTGCCTCGGGGCGTCTCTACGTATCTGATCAGGGAATCTCCGGGAGCGTGAATCCTGGATTGATGGTCTTTGATGCAAAAACGGGTGCGTTCCTGGATGGCCCTATTTCAACAGGTTTGCCGCCTACACATATCACCGTACTGGTTGAGGCATTGAAGTCCGATTTTACCGGCAATCGAGAGGTGAACTTTGCCGACTTTCTGCTATTCTCCAGGGCGTATGACAATCCGGATGTATTCGATCCAAGATTTGACCTTACCGGCGATGGCATTCTGGATTTCAATGATTTTCTCGAATTTGTGAAATTTTTCGGGTATCTCGGTTAAGACTCGTCTGATACCGTTTGGATTGGAGATGTGGATGCAAAAGGCCGCTGCTGGAACATTGCCGCCGGTGCAAGATGGTGAACCCGCGCACCAAATTCATGTCTACTATGGCTTTGGCAAGGGAAAGACTACGTGCTGCGTCGGTCTGGCGATTCGTGCACTTGGTGCCGGAAAGCGCGTGGGGTTGGTTCAGTTCGACAAGGGGTACGATGGCGAGAATGAGCACTATTCGGAGCGGCGGATTCTGCGATCTCTCGATGGGATCGAAGTCCATCCCACGGGATGTGAAAGAATGATGAACGACGGTTCGTTCCGATTCGGTGCAGAACCTTCAGACATCGCCGAGGCCCAAAGAGGAGTGGAGATCGCTACCCGATTGATTCGTGGGGGGAACCTCGATCTCCTTATTCTGGACGAAATTCTTGCTGCGGCTGCATATGGGTTATTGGATCGGCATCGGGTGATGCAGGTCATACACAAGTACGATGAGAACCGTCAATGTGAGCTCGTCCTGAGTGGTCATGAAATTTGGGATGACCTTCTTGAAAAAGCGGATTTGGTGACGGAGATGAGGAAGGTGAAGCACTACTATGCGAAGGGCACCGGCGCCAGATTGGGTATTGAATACTGATTAGCCAGTGAGGATTTAATATTGGGCCGGACAGTTCTGATAACGGGTGGTAGCAGGAGCGGCAAGAGCAGCTACGCCCAAAGGAGTGCCGAAGCGGTGGATGGCCGCAGGGTGTTTGTGGCTACGTGTCCGGAAATCGATGAGGAAATGACCGCTCGCATTCGACGGCACAAGCAGGCGCGTGAGGGGAAAGGGTGGGAGACACTGGAAGAGTCTCTGAAGCTATCGAATACATTGCGGCAAGTTGGAGACAGCGGCGTCATTCTGATCGACTGTTTGACGCTCTGGATCAACAGCCTCATGTACGAAGCTGAACAAACTGCTTCTGAGATTGATGAAGATCGCATATCCTGGCTTGCAGCCGATCTTGCCGCGACGGCAAAGGGGGTATCAGCCACGGTGTTCTTGGTGACCAATGAGGTAGGATCCGGTATTGTACCCGAGCACCCCTCGGCGCGGCTCTATCGCGATCTCGTAGGAAGGTGTAATCAAGTGGTTGCAAGTGCCACGGACAAGGTCATCATGGTGGTTTCAGGGATCCCCTTGGAGATCAAATAGGAGGTGCTGTGGGTCTGCTGGAGGAAACGGTCGATTCTGTTCACGGGCAACATGAAGACTGGCGAAACAAAGCCAGAAATCGCCTGGAGCAACTGATTATGCCCCGATGGGCTATGGGCAGGATTTTGGATCTGGCAGTTGATCTGGCAGGGATCTGTGAGAGCCTGTCTCCCGCGACCGCACGGAAAGGGATCGTTGTCATGGCCGGCGATCATGGGGTTTGCGAGGAGGGGGTAAGTCTGTACCCTCAGGAAGTCACGCTTCAGATGGTGCGCAGTTTCGCCCGCAATGGAGCAACCATCAATGCCCTGGCAGCCTCTGGAGGATTTGAGGTTACCGTGGTCGATATGGGTATCGTCGGTGATCTCTCAGAGTTGGTTGCAGATGGCAGGGTTATTTCAAGCCGCATGGGGGCAGGTACGAACAATATGGTGCTTGGACCGGCGATGTCTCACGAAACGGCGTTGGCCTCCATTGAGGCCGGAATCTCAATTGCGTGCGCGTTGAGCAAAAGTTTGGATGTCTTCGGGACAGGAGATATGGGGATTGGGAATACCACTGCCAGCGCAGCTATTGCTGCCGTGATAACAGGGAGATCTCCTGCAGAAGTTACAGGAAGAGGTACCGGCGTGGATGATGAGGGTCTGCGGCAGAAGGTATCTACGATCGAACGCGCGATGGAGGTGAATCAGCCGGATTCCCGGGACGGGCTTGACATTTTGGCCAAAGTCGGCGGTTTCGAGATTGGTGGAATCGCCGGTCTCATTCTGGGCGCCTGCAGGAAGGGTAAGCCAATCCTGATCGATGGCTATATCTCTACCGCGGCCGCTCTGATCGCCAAATCCATTTGTCCAAGTGCGACCGACTATATGATAGCTGCACACAGAAGTGCAGAATCTGGACATCAGATAATGCTTTCTCATTTGGAAAAGGAACCGCTGCTGGATTTGAATTTGCGTCTTGGTGAAGGCACGGGAGCCGCACTTGCAATGCCCCTCGTCGATTCGGCGGCGGTGCTCCTGACAGGTGTCCTCACCTTCGAGGAAGCGGCGGTTTCGGAGGCGAGTGGATGAGTCGGTTATTTGCGGCAATCCGTTTTCTGACGGTTGTTCCGGTTCCCGGGAAAATTGGCACAGAACCAGAAGACCTGGGAGGCAGCACGGTCTACTTCGGTGTTGTCGGGATCATTCTGGGACTGTCAATGGGGGCGGTGTGCGGATTGATTGGCGCTTCTTTGCCCGATCTCCTGACTTGTGTCATCGTCGCTATCGGACTTGCAGGTGTCTCGGGCGGTTTGCATATGGATGGGCTATCGGATACGGCCGACGGGATGTTCAGCTCCAGGCCGAGAGAGCGGATGCTGGAGATTATGCGAGACAGTCGCGTTGGCGCAATGGGCGTGATGGCCATCGTGTTTCTGTTTGTACTCAAGGTGTCCGCGCTATTCGATTTACCGCAATCGATTCGATGGAGAACCGTTGTGCTCATGCCCGTTGCGGGTAGGTGTGCCATGGTATTTTCCATGGCGATTTCGCGGTATGCCCGTAGTGAGGGTGGAATGGGAACCTTGTTTTTCGAGCGATCCCAGCGCGTGTCTGCAACCATCTCCATGCTGCTACTGGGAACTGCGAGTTGGGTACTGCTTGAATGGACTGGTCTCGCAGCATCGGGAAGTGTGATTGTTCTGACTTTGCTCCTCCGCCTCTATTTTTGTGCCAGGTTAGGTG
>CAVOEZ010000557.1:0-3666 GCA_963694355.1 Latescibacteria bacterium UBA2968
CCCGGACGGCAGGCCCCGCCGGGATGTTTTCGCACGGGTGTTTCACAACGGTTCCACCCAACTGCTGGGCCTGCTCTGCTCGGATACGGCGGCGAACCAGGAATCCTCCCAAACCATTCTCAAGCTTTCGTCCAAGCACTATGTCTATGATGTTCGCAACCAGGATTTCCTCGGGTTCGGCGATAGCATCACGCTGGAACTGGATTTGCAGCCTCGTTTCCTGGCATTGCTACCGGCGAAGCTGGAGTCGATTGAATTCCGACCGGTGAAGCAGCCTGTTCCAGCCGGGACAGATCTTGCCATCACCGGGACGGTGCACTTCAACCAGGAAGCCGGACTAGGTGCCCTGTCACAGGCAGTGCATCTACGCGTCCTTGATGCCGAAGGAAACGAGCTGGAATGGTTTCGGCAGAATATCCTGTTTCGAGGAAGGACATTCACCGTCCATTTACCGCTTTCCCGGTCTATCGCGGCGGGCAGTTACCGTGTCAGCGCCACGCACGCATTCACCGGACGAGAGACCTCCACAACCTTCGAGGTGGTGAACCGATGATCTCCAGCGATTCCCGGTGCAAACAGATCTGGCCCAAAAAAGGAGGTTTGGATTCCGTACGGATTATCCGTCTCCGAGGTTTGGCTAACCTGGTGAAGCGGGCCCTTGCCTTTCTTTGTCTGGCAGCCCTGCTCTCAGCTGTGGTCCCGGCCGCTGATCCCAAGAGCGAGCCGGTTGTCATCGTCAGGGATGATTTTGAAGAATGGTCATGGGAGCCAATTACCTTCTCGATGCGGGAGTCCGGCAGGAAACAGCTGAAGGCGGGAAAGCAGTTGCCATTTGAATATCGCGGCCCTCTCTACCGGCGTGCGAAGGGTTTTAGCTTGCAAACGGGGCGTATGGTCGAGGGCGCCGAGGCATTCAAGGGACAGTCCATGTTACTGGCAAATTGCCAGGTCGGCCTTCACGGCCGCTATTCTAAAATCGTCGAAGTAGGCGCGACGTACCGCTACGAGGTATCGCTCAAGGGACAAGGGACCTTTCATTTTCGAGCCTGGGTCGGTGCAAACGACCCGACGACGGGCGAGTTTCGCTGGCTGGGTTTCCCGGATCTGGTCAAGATCCAGGCCACGGACTCCTGGCAGACACACAAGGGTGAATTCCAGTTGCCGGAGTTTGACACGACCACGTTCAAGCTCCCGGCCAAAACGTCCGCAGCGATCGTTGTCCGGGAGGGCGACGAGATTGTCGTTGATGACTTTACGGTCTGGTTGCTCGAGAAAGAATGAGCATGCCAAGACCAGGGACGGGACAAGCACAGTCTGCTGCCAGTCGCCATCGCAAAAAGACGCTTAGACCCGAGTCAGGGCTCCGCTGATTCCAGCGAACGAATCGGTCTCAACACCGAGTTTTTGCAGCACGCTGACAAAGAGCTGTGCCAGGGGAAGTTCCTGCGCTTCTATTTTACCTCGCCATCCTGCATCGGTAACGATTCCGGCACCGGCCTGGTTGTCTTTATTGCCGTCGCCAAACTTGAGATAGCGACCATTTGTGAAGCCGAGATTTTTGCCGCCGGCAGAAATGATCGGATAATTGCGAGAGAGGTGGAAACTACTGGAAGCGGAACCATGCATGGCAAACGTGTTGTCGAGCATCGTGCCCTGGCCTGTCGGCTCCGGGGTATCCCGTAACTTCTGTACGAACCGACCAAATTCTTCTGCCTGGTAGCGATTGTAGGTACCAAGGTTTTTCCAGCCATCTGGTTTCTTGACGGCATGCGTCAGGCCGTGAGCACCGCCCAGTCCAACCGCCTTCGACAGGAGGTCGTGAGGGCCTTCCCCATTTTCTCGTCCCAACTGGAACGTTGCCACACGCGTTGAATCACTGAGGAAGGAGAGGTAGATCAATTCATACATGGTTTGGAAGTAAAGCCGAGCCTCTTTTGGCTCTGCATCCAATTCCAAGTTGCTGGTATCGAACGTTGGCACGGGCGTATCAATCCACCTTTGAGCTTTTGCCAACTTAACCTCGGTATCACGAACTGCCTGTAGATACTGCTGCAGGGTCTGTTGGTCGCGCTGGGAGAGTTTTTTTCCTAACGATCGCGTATTGGCAATAAGCAGGTCCAGGGCGCTCTTGCTTCTGGCAAGTTTTGCGGCAGCATCCTTGGTGCTGGTGACAAACAGCATATCGAAAATCTGTTTTGGCTTGTTCATCGCGGGAATCGCACGTCCTTCACGATTAAAGGACTGGGTTTGCGCACCACGCGGCCCACCGATGCCACCGTTGGTCGACATCACCAGCGATGCGTGGCGAGTGAAATCGCCCACGTGGGCCGCATAGACCTGGTCAACAGAAATCGAATTCTTGTACGCCCCGTGGCCTCCCGTTGCTGCTCCTGTCAGGTACTGATCGGCATTGGAATGTCCATGGACTTTTCTGACAGCGGGGTGCGATAGCCCGGAGTAAATCGTGATTTCACTACGTAAAGGCTCGAGCACGTCGAGCACCTTCGTTAACTGAAAATCCTTCTCGCCGCCCCGCGGAAACCAACTCCAGTCCTTCCAGGCCGGATCTGTCTTGAGTGGCAAGCCGACACCATCAGGATGGTAGACACTGACAAAACGTTTCGGTGTATCGCTGGCAGCAGAATTGTCCGCAGCAAATGTTTCCAACCAGGGCAAAGCCAGGGCCACGCCTGTGCCATGAAGAAAGTTTCTGCGATTCAGTGAAACCGTGTGGTTCTTCATTATCTGTTCCCGACGCTCACTTAGAGTTGAAAATGGTGCTCTGGGTGATCAAGTGGACCAGGTCGCCCAGGCGATCTCCCTGTCTCCTGAATTGTACCGCCAGATTATCGATATCGGCATTATCACCAAAAGATAATGATCGGCCCAAAGCATAAGCGGTCATTTTATGAACCAGGGCCCGGGTGAATTGATCTTGCCGATTCATGAGCAGGTAGCGTTTTAAGCCCACCATGCCGACCAGCTTCTCATTATTGAACAGTTCTGAAGTCGCATCCACGGGCACATCGTTGTAAGTCGTACGAAATGCTCCGAGGGCATCATAATTCTCAAAGGCGATGCCCCAGGGATCAATTTTCGCATGACACGATATGCAGGCAGCTTTGTTCCGATGATCTGCAATCCGCTCTTTGAGGGTCATGTTCAGGATCTCCGGATCAGTCAGGTCGACCTCCGGGACATTGGGCGGCGGCGGTGGCGGTGGATCCTGAAGGATACGTTCCAGCATCCAGATACCCCGTTTGAGAGGATGAGAGTCTTTGCCATCGGAGTTCATCGTCAAAATTGCAGCGCCGGTCAGGATACCGCCCCGGTTCGCCTGGGGTTCAATCGAAACATGGCGGAATTGCGGGCCATGCACATCGGCAATGCGATAGTGCCCTGCCAGGCGTTCGTTGACGACGGCGTAATCGGAATGGATAAAGTCCAGGACACTGCTGTTGCGCTCCAGGACGTCCTCAAAGAAAGCGACCGGCTCTTCCTGCATGGCGTCCAGTAATGAGCTGTCAGTGACGTGGACCACATTCTTCAGACCATCGGTGCCGAGCCATTGCTGAACGAAGTTCTCAGAAAAGCGTCCTGATCGCGGGTCTGCCAGCATGCGAGTAACTTGAGCAGCACGGACGTCGGGCTCCCCGAGTTTTCCCT
>CAVOEZ010000558.1:0-3656 GCA_963694355.1 Latescibacteria bacterium UBA2968
CCAGGGTCACTGGAATCAGTGCTGCGTAACGGTTCAGGACGTGCCGAGTAAGATTCAGATCTTGGATGAAGTGCTCTGCGCTGCTTGGTATTCCAAAGTAAATTTCAATAACACTGTTGGCTTCGTCACCCCTGAAAGTAGCGATGGAATAGTGGAAGTCGAGTACTTCCTCCTGGCCTTCTGGCACGTAATGAGTCGGTGTAACTCTTACAGCTCTTTCATAAGTGGGCTGCGAAGCGTTTAACAGCAGTCTTACGGCCTGTCTCGTTTCCATCTCATCCAGAATGGTCGACGGCATGGGCGCATAATCGAAACCACCTGTGCCTACCTCGTCCGTGAAAGTGACCTCGATCCCCCCAGCCACATTCGTGTATGTCCAGGTCTCCCAGGGCACGGAACTGAGATACCTTCCATTTGAAGTCATTGGATGATAATGACCAAATCCCAGCACATTGTCGAAAGTGACCAGTTCGCTGAAGCCGGGTTCCTGCTTCTTGGACTCTATGATCCTGGGTATTTTCGAGGTATCCGTGAAAGCGATCTCCATTTCGGATTTGCCAACGTAGTGTCGGTTTTCATCCAGCCGGTTGAAGCTGCGGACGGGATGAACCGGACCGATAAACGTCTCTCCCGTCCAATCTTCGCCATAAATTGCTGCGGCAAGGGCCTCCTTCACCTGGAGCACTTCCAGGTCCATCTTGAAATTCGGGGAGTCGGATCGATTCCGGTGGTCCGGTTCACCAAACCGGATATACACTTCTCCGCGTGTGTCCCAGGGTCGAACTCTTTTCGAGAACTCGGCGCGCGCAACCCACACACGTCTGTAATGTTCCAGAAGCCGTTCGTTGATCTGTGTCGAAAGGTCCGGATCCCGTCCATTCCAGAACCTTTTCAAAAAATCTTTCCGGTCCTTTTCAGGCGTGCTTTGATACTCCGCGGTTTCATTTATTGAGGAAATTAAACGGATATCTTCATACAAGACTCGTTCCTCAGGCGGAAGCCGTGACAGGTATCGCTGAAAGAACGCCATCGCCATATCCAGCTTACCCTGCTTCATACCCGCCTGGGCGACAATCGGCATCAGTTCGATTGCATCGGGATGGTCCTGAATGAACTCCAGCAAACTGTCCAGGATCCTCCCGAACGCCTTCACCTTCAAATAGGTTGCGCCCAGCCGGCTCCGGACCTCTGGATCGTTTGGTCGCAGCGCAATGTATCGTGTATACCACACGATCGCGCGCTCGAAATCCTCCCAGTAATTGGCATACCAGTCTCCCATCAGAAGATAGGCGTCTGCGTAATTCGGATCCATTTCCAGAACACGCTGCAATTCACCCTCCGCATCCCGTTCACCCATCAGATATCGAACTCTCCCCATCTGGAATCTGGCGTCCACAAATCCGCGGTCCTTCACAAGCGCCTCACGGAAATGCCTCAATGCCATATACCTGTCTTTGGGAAGTTCGGCATAGACCAGACCAAGACCATAGTGGGCCCTCGCGCCACCACCCAGATAAATGGCCCGCTCAAAGGTTCTTTTCGCGCGCTCGTAATCTTTCCCCCTCAGAAAGATGTGACCCAAACGGATATGCACGTCCTCATCTTTATGCCGTTGATGGGCCACGAGTTGAAAAAGGGCAGCGGTCATTTCAGGCTTGTCCGAGTCGATGGACCTGTCTCCCGCAACGATTAGCGAGTCGACAATGAAGGATTCCAGATTATCGGCGCTTGTCCTGACACCCTCCCTATCGTCAAGTCTCAGGTATC
This sequence comes from Latescibacteria bacterium UBA2968, assembly GCA_963694355.1. Classification (GTDB taxonomy): domain Bacteria; phylum Latescibacterota; class UBA2968; order UBA2968. The sequence continues at coordinate 1,768 of CAVOEZ010000558.1, forward strand.
TGCCCCGGTGCCACAAGCAGGCGAGTTGCGGACTTCCCGGCAGCGTATTCAGATCGAAGATATAGCCGATCAGTGGATCGGATTCGGAAATTGCCGGACAGTAGAAGAGATCCTCGAGAACCGCCCGGTTCCTCGTCAATTCCTGTTGCAGCACTGTTTCGGATTCAATAGCTTCAGCCTTCCAGGAGAGCACATCCATCAGGCCTGGCGGCAACTGACCATCGTGCGCTGCTACATACTGTGCGATGATCCGGTGAAGAACCGCCATGTGTTCACGGCAAATACGTTCTCGCCGCTGCTTGTCATTCATCCGGATGAGTCGGTTCATCTCATCTACGTAATCCTTGCAGCTTCCCTTTGCTACACGGTAGGATCCTTTGGACAGAGACTTGAAAACGTCCTTTACATCACGGAACATGTCTCTGGCCTTGGGATATTCGCCACGGTGGCTTCCGTAATGCCCCATGCCGTAACGCCCTAGCCCCATCCCCCCGATCCGGCTCAAGACCCGGTTCATTTCCTCGCGACGTTCCCGGGTGTGGATTTTCGGCTTTTCCACTACAACGGGTAGCGCGGACTTCTGCCCTTCCTGTGATACCTCTCCCGATGTGATCTCTATGGACCGGCTGTTTGAATCGGATCCATAACTGAAGTAAACACGCAGACCGTCGCCCGACCACCTCAGTGGCCCCCCTGCCCGGTACGACATCAACTGTTTGGAATTCCCATTCACATCCACGATCCAGAGCCCGGGTTTTCCCTCGCTGAGCAATGATCCCCTGGAGCCTGAGACCACCAATTTCTCACCGTCAGGAGAAACTGCGATCATTTCCGCATGAAGCTCCTCAGGTAACGGCCAGGGGGTCTCTTCTGAGCCGTCCAGGCGAAACCGCCAAACGCGGCTCCCTACAATGGGAATCGTGTGCCCACCCACCAGGTGCCCGCCAAAAGCGGCCTGTCGCAGCCCCCGCTCCAGATAAATCACAGTTTTCGTTTTGGACGAAAAAAGGAGATCTCCCGGTTCGCCCGGAAAGGTCTTGATCCACTTCGGATCAGACCCGTCCGATTGAGCCGTCCAGATCTCCGTCATCAATACACGCGGTTCGCCGCGAGGCACCGCGTAGACACCCGGGTTTTCCGCATCGGATACCGCAGGTGCAGTCAGACCGGCGTACAGGGCAAATAGAATGAGGCAGGTAAATCTGCGCATGATCACCCTTTGGATTCCGGCTGGCTGTAGAAGGCCCGAAGGCCCTCCGGTGCTGCTTACTCTACTACAGTGAATGCCGCCTCTTTCTCTGTGACCTCCAGACTGTTCAGGTCCTCGACTTTCACCTTGAGAACATACTGATCAGGATTATACTGGTCAAGCGGCAACTCCACATACTCCGGGCTCCAGTCTTTTTCGCCTTTCTGGTCGTACGTAACTGCAACCTGTTCCCGTCTGTTTTTTCCTATTCGGAACAGACTGCTTACAATGCCAACGATCGTCGGCCTGCCCTTTGGTCGCATGGAATAGGACACACGGTACTGGGTCTGCCCGAAAGCGTCCTGACTCAAGTTATAGATCTCGTAATAAATGTAAACGCTCTGACCTTTCTGAAACAGTCGTGTCGCCATGGGAACCACCTCAAGTTCCCCTTTTCCGAATTTTCCATCTCCCCTGTCCTCTGTGATCTTCCAGGCCAGTTCCAGGTCGCTGAGCTTCAAATTGCCAGGTGTGTAGTCTTCTACCTCTACGTCTTGTCTGTATCGACTGCTGCGCCGGCTCAAACGATCCTTCATCTGAAGCTCGACCCGATACTGCCCAGGCGGAAGAGACATCCGCATAGCATCTGGCACAAACGAGGACGCATCATTTGTGAGGTTCCCCTTGCCACGGAACCGGA
>CAVOEZ010000559.1:0-3654 GCA_963694355.1 Latescibacteria bacterium UBA2968
GCGATCGAGCAGCAGATCCGTGTGGGCGATTTCTTTGGCGCGGATGATTTTGTGGCCGTGCGATCCGTGCACGTGATGGCGGATATCGAGGCGATTGCTGATCCCGGTCTGGGGTTTCTGGAGGGTTTGGCGCGTAAGGGTGGGACGTTTCGCGTGCCGGTTACGATGAATCCGCGGAGCGTGGATTTTGAGATGTGGAAGGAGATGGGGCAGGAGGAGGAGACGGTTCTGAAGGAGCGCAGGATTGTGGAGGCGCTGACGAAGATGGGCGCACTGCCGTGTCACACGTGTATCAATTATCAAACGGTGGATCAGCCGCGATTTGGTGAGCACCTGGGGTGGGGTGACACAGGGACGGTGATTTTTGCGAATTCCGTTGCGGGCGCCCGGTCGAATTTCGAGGCGGGTCCGGCGGCGGTGTGCGCGGGTTTGACTGGGCGGGTTCCACGATACGGATTTCACCTTCCCGAGAAGCGGCGCGGTTCCGTTCGCGTGGTGGTGAAGGATCAGCCGGTGTCGACGAGTGATTGGGGCGCTTTGGGCTGTGTGGTGGGGAGAAAGGTGGACGATTACTGGCGCGTGCCGGTTTTCGAGGGGTGCGAGGAGAGACAGCCTGCGATCGATGATCTGAAACATTTGGGGGCGTCGCTTGCGAGTTATGGTTCGCTGGCGATGTTTCATCTGGTTGGGGTGACGCCCGAGGCGAGGACCGCAGAAGAGGCCTACGGTGGCAACGCGCCGGACGAGACGATCGTGATCCGCCCCGGGACGATTCAGGAGACGTACGATTCGTTCGTGCCGGAGAAGGAGGAGGCCGATCTGGTGGTGTGCGGTACCCCTCAGCTTTCACTTTTCGAACTGCGGAAGGTGGTGGATCTGCTTCGCGGGAAACAGGTTTGCAAAGACACCAAGCTGTTTCTGACGACAAACGCCCAGGTGAAGGCGGTGGCGGATCAGGCGGGATATACAGAAGTCGTGTGTGCGGCTGGCGGCAGGATTCTGACGGGAGTTTGCTTCTATATTATGACGGCGCGATATCTCCAGGAGCGCTTTAATTACCGGACGCTGGTGACGGATTCGGCGAAGCTGGCCAATATTATTTCGGGATACGGGTATAATCCGATTTTCAGATCCACAGAGGCTTGTGTAGCGGCGGCCGTGAGCGGGAAGGTGAAATAGGATATTTCGATGGCTGAGACACTCACACTTAGAGGACACCCCGGCGTGGGGCCGGTTGCGGAAGGGGAGGCGCTGGTATCGCACGAGGGTTTCAGCGCGAGATACGACTACGATCGGTATAAAGGTGTGATCAGCAGGCGGTCACACGAGCTCTACGGGCAGTCGATTGTGGGGAAGGTCGTGGTGTTCCGAACGGCCAAGGGTGGGGTGGCCACGTCGTGGATGATGCTGGATATGGTTGAGCGTGGGACGTGTCCGGCGGGGTTCATTTTCTGCAGGACGAATCCGGTGATGGTTCAGGGCGCCGCTCTAGCAGACGTGGCTTTGATGCACGAGCTGACACCCGATCCCCTGGAGGCGATCCAGCAAGGCGATTTCGTTCGGATGAATCCTGCGGAGGGAATTGTGGAGGTCACCCGGCGTGTTTGAACGCAGGCGAGTGGGCGAGTTCGAGGTGACGGCTTTCAGCGCCGGAACGTCCAGGCTGGACGGCGGGGCGATGTTCGGCGTGGTGCCGAAGACAATCTGGTCGGAACTTTTGCCTCCCGACTCCGATAACCGAATTCAGTTGGGGTTGACCTGTTTGCTGATCAAATCGCCTGAGGCGACGATCCTGGTCGAGACCGGTATTGGCGCGGCGAAACTCCCAGAGGCGTATCAGGAGATCTTTGCGGCCGATCCCTCAGAGCGTGTGGTGAATTCGTTGCGGGAGATCGGTACAGAGCTGGAAGAGATCGACCGGGTGATTCTGACACATCTTCATATGGATCACGCGGGTGGCGCGACGGTGGCGGACGGTGAGGGATATTCACCCGCGTTTCCCTCGGCGAGATATACCGCGCAGAGACAGGAGTGGGAAGACGCCCTGGGCGCAGACCGGCAGAGCGTGCGTGGGTATCACGCCGAGACAGATCTGCTTCCGCTGGAGCGAGCGGGTGTGCTGGATCTGGTAGAAGGAGACGTGGAGGTGTCGCCCGGCGTGGAGGTGTTTCTCACCCCGGGGCACACGGCGGCCCATCAGTCGGTGCTGGTGCGGTCGGGTAGGGAGACGGTTTGCTTCGTGGGCGACCTGGTGCCGACCGCTCATCATATGCACCCGGTCTATATTATGGCGTTCGATCTTTATCCCCGGGATACGTTTCGGGTTCGACAGGAAGTGCTCAAACGGGCGGCGTCCGAAAACTGGCTGATGGTTTGGCCTCACGATCCTGAGCGGCTGTGGGGCAGAATCGAAGCGGCGAAGCGCGGAAGCTACAAGGTGCGGGAGGAGTAATCCAATATGTCTACAAAGATGGTGTTTCTATCGAAGATGCCGGAAGAATGGATGGACAAGGTGAGGGCTCTGGATCTCGAGGTGTGCGAAGTAAAAGATGATGCAGAGGCGCTGAAAGAGATTGTGGACGCGGATGCGTATTTTGGCAAGGTGACACCCGAGCTGCTCGCGGCTGCGGGTCAGCTAAGGTGGATTCAGGCCACGAGCGCCGGGCTGGACAATTACTTTTTCCCGGAACTAAACGCACACGAGGCGCAGGTTACCAATATGCGCGGGATCTACAGTGACGTGATCGCGGAGCACGTGTTCGCATTTTTGCTTTCGCTGTCCAGAGGAATGCAGATCTATATCCGAAGGCAGTTGGAGAGAAAGTGGGACAAGCACAACGTAGACGTGATCCACGTGGCCGGGAAGACGCTTGGTGTGCTGGGGCTGGGTGGGATTGGTCTGGCGGTTGCCAGCCGGGGAAGCGCCTTTGGAATGCGTGTGCTGGCCGTGGATCCGGCGCCCAAGGACAACCCTGATTTCGTAGAGCGTATCTATCAACCGAGTCAGTTGAAGGAGATGTTGGCCCAGGTGGACTACCTGACGATCTGTGTGCCTCACACGAGTGAGACGGATCATTTGATCGACGCGGACGCCCTGAAGGCTATGAAAAAGACCGCGATCGTGATCAATATCGGGCGCGGAAAAGTGCTGGATCTGAACGCGCTGACACAAGCGCTGGAAGCGGGAGATCTGGCCGGGGCCGCGCTGGACGTTTTTGAAGAGGAACCGCTCCCGGCGAGTCATCCGCTCTGGGGAATGGAAAATGTGATTATTACGCCTCACACAGCTGCGTTTTCTAATGAGATCGAGCCCCGCAGATATACGTTGATCGTGGAAAATGTGCGAAGATTCTGTGCGGGTGAGCGACTCCTGAACGTGGTGGACAAACAGGTGGGGTATGTGGTGGAGAAGAATGACAGTGACGATTTCGAAGATCTCCTTCAGTAATCTTTTGTGGCTTTTCCTCTCGGGGAAACGTACTGAACGCTTGAGGAGGCAATTGTGGTGAAACCTTTACTGGCCCTTGTCGTTGGCTTGTCGCTGATTACCTATCCTGCGATCGCAGGTGATTCCGGTGTGCCCGGAGATTTGAACGGAAGTGGGAATGTGGACTTCGCGGACTTCCTGTTGATGTCCAAAGGGATTCAGTCCGG
>CAVOEZ010000560.1:0-3653 GCA_963694355.1 Latescibacteria bacterium UBA2968
GCCTCAGGTGCTAAGAGAACTCGAGGAAGGACTTGCGAATGATCTGCAGGCGATTCTGGCGGGACAGGTGACCGAAATCGGAGGACCCAAGGCCGTGGCGGAGATTCTAAACCGTACAGGCCGCTCTACGGAGATGGCGGTGCTGGAAAGGCTTGATGCGAAAGACCCGGAACTGGCGGAAACCGTGAGGAACAAGATGTTCGTTTTCGACGATATCTCAAATCTTACCGACCGGGAAATTCAGATGGTGCTCAGGGAGGTGGATTCCAAGGAGCTGGCGATGGCGCTTAAAGGTGGCAACGAAACCTTGAAGGGCCGTTTCCTGTCCAATATGTCGGACAGGGTAGCCGCAATGCTGAAGGAAGATATGGAGTTTATGGGACCCGTCAGGATGTCGGACGTAGAGGATGTGCAGCTGCGCATCGTTCAGACCGTGAGACAGCTCGAAGACGCAGGCCAGGTCACGGTTGTTCGCGGTGATGTAAATGATGTGTTCGTGTAGGATCAGGCAGATAACCGTATAGGTCGAGGCAAGGGCTCAGTCCCTTGCCTTTTTTCTTTGTGATGGTTAGGTTGGAGAATGGTGTCGGACTGCAGGTTGTCGCGATTTTTTGCGATTGGGATTCTGTAATTTATGTTCGGTCCGCTTAAATGTCCGGGCAAATCCTGCGTGTGCGGATCCCTTTGATAATCACCTTGGAATGATCACCCCAAACAGACCCTTGTCAATACCATTTGGAGCTACAAAATGTTACCTGTCCTCTATTATGTTGCCGATCCGATGTGCTCATGGTGCTGGGGATTTCATCCAGTTCTGATGAAAGTGGTCGACGCGTTGCCATCTGATATAAAGCTGAGATACGTGATGGGTGGATTGGCGAAAGACTCGGACGATCCCATGCCTGCCGAAACGCAGGAGTATGTCCAAATAAATTGGCGTCAGGTTATGCAGGAGACCGGGGCGGAGTTCAATTGGGAGTTCTGGGCCAACTGTCAACCACGCCGTTCCACGTATCCGGCTTGCAGGGCCGTCATCGCCGCCGGATCGCAGCGCGAGGCGTCGATTCCAGAAATGTTCCACAGAATTCAGAGGGCCTATTATCAGGAGGCCCGCAATCCATCGGACTCTGAGACACTGATTGCGCTTGCCGAAGAGATCGGTTTGGATAAGTCCCGATTCGAGCGAGATCTGCGTTCACCGGAGATCGAGGATCAGTTGCAGGAGGATTTCAGTCTGAGGAGATCGTTGGGGGTACGTGAGTTCCCGAGCCTGGTGATCGGGAATGAAAGCAATCGGTCATGTCTCGTGAGGGGATATGCCGATTCTGAAACCACCCTTTCTCGGCTCGAGGAATACTTGAATAAATAGTTGTTTTTAAAAGAATAAATTTAATATTTGGATGGCTTTAAGAAATCGCAGTTGCATCAGTCCTGAGGGATCTCAAGCGTATGCTGAAGCACCAATCCGGCCTTTCTCCCAAAATTGTTAGGCTTCAGTCGGCTCTGGCTGAACAGTGCCTCTGCCTGATCCCACGAATGGTGGGACGAGGAATCCCTGCTGTGTCCGAAGGGGACAGATGAATAGGACGCTACGTTTCCGGGTCCTCTGAAAACCATCAGTGTGGTTGCGGACTGTCCGCCTTTACCATAATGCATTGCAAGGTCTGGTGTGGTTTCGATCACCCTGAGCGATTCCAGGCCAGGACCTGAACTTCCGCTCACGCCCCAGGATTTTCGCGACATTCGAATCCGGTGAATTTCACCCCATGGTACCTCCAGGCGACCATCTCTGTTGATCATATCCTCGGCTGCCTCTCCAAGGGCCTCGACCAGTCCTTTTCGCGTTTCGGGTCCCAGGCTCTGGTTGGACACGATCCCTCTACTGTCGATAAGCTTCCCTTCGCAAAACTGCCGCCAGCGCGCATACAGGGTGATCCCTGTCCTGTTTTTCTCCGCACGGCCGTCCCAGGCGGTCAGGAGGTTCATGGCCTTGACGATCTCTGGATTAGTATTCTCCCAACTGGACGGTTTTCCGTTGATTGCGATACCAACCGCACGAATCCATTTGTCCGAGTGGACCACGTAGGTGTCCTGGCTCAGACCGATCGCTTCCTGCAATGTCATTTTCGTGTTGGAAGAAAGGAGCTGGCGTGACCTGAATGACCTGCCCGACTCCTTTCCCGGTACTGTGTTGTAGATGTATGCCGCGTAGCGATCGGGTGTGACGGGGCTGTAAGGCATCAACAGATCGGGAGAGGTCCCGCAATCCTGCAGCCAACCCTGTGGTGGGTTGATGGCCTGGATGAGGTCGTCCTGACTGTGGTCCTCGGTCCAGAGTGCCGCAGGTGCGTCTCCGGGGAGTGGGCGGTCCCACTGGTAGACTTCCTGTCTTAGAGGAATTCGCCCGGTACGTATGTAAAAGGTGTTCCCCTTGACATCGCCGTAGATCACGCGCTGAGGCGCCAATTGCGCCAGGCGGAGCGCGTCATAAAACGACTGCAAGCTGCTGGCGGTAATCTGTCGATAGAGTTGTTCAACCTGTCGAAATTCATCCGCAATGGATATTCTGAAGACGTAGCCGGTTCTTCCATTTCGCTCGATCACGGGTCCGTGCACCGTGTGAAGCGTTCTCCTGAGGTGGGTTTCAGATTTTCCATTTACCATCACCTGTATGAGCACGGTGTCGCCTACCGCCGATTTCCAACCGCTTCCGTATTTGTAGGTGATGCTGTCGGCCGATCGGAAGGTTACTTCATAGACGTCTGCACCGTCTGAACCGCCCGAAAGCGCAGACCATCCCAGGTATGAATTGTGACCGAAGAGGGGAAAGGGCAGGCCCGGAACCGTGAAACCGAAGAATTCGAGATGCCCGCCGTGGAGATGGTATTCATACCAACCCGTGTCACGCGCCCATTCCTGGTGCGGGTCCGCCAGGAGGTAGACGGCGTTCTCGGCAGATCGCTCCTTGCTTACAACCCAGTGATTGGACGGGTCAGTTTCGGCTGGCAATCGGGCCATCTCCCTTTGCGCTTCTGCTTCGGCGTCCTTCCAGGTCCGGTATCTGGCAAGCGCGAGGATGTGGTAGGGTTCGGGTTCGAATGCCCACTCGGGAAGGGTGCGGGCGTTTTCAGCCATATATCTCCGTATCCCTGAGATGTAGCTTCTCAACAGCACCAGAAGTTCAGGGTCGAGTTGTTTGAGGCCGGCTCGGCTGATTTCCGCGTGCCTCCAGAGTTTTTGGCGAAAATCCTGGTCGATGTATTCCGAACCGAACGTTCCAGCCATTTGACCTGTGGCAGTGAGATAGTTTTTTAGAATCGATGAGAGGCGGTCCCGCGCTTGAGCATACCCCAGGCCATGCACGGTGCTGGAAGCGGTAGCGCCGTAGATGTGAGGCACTCCCCAACCGTCACGATATATTCGGACCTCATCAGCAGAAGCCTGGCCGAAGGTCCATCCACCGATGATTGGAAGCAAGGCCAGCAGCAACAAGTGATGTCTCATGCGGTACTCCGGGTGCGCTTGACAGGGCAGGAACGTTTTAATAATATAGGATAAGCAGCAGGTTTGAGAGTTTGAATTTCATAAAGGAGGAGGGAATCGCTATGGGTGATCATGAAACCATCACGCAGGATCAGATGAATGACTTCCTG
>CAVOEZ010000561.1:0-3649 GCA_963694355.1 Latescibacteria bacterium UBA2968
CCGTCTGGCTGTCCGAACATTTCGCTGGACCGGCTGGTGGCTACCGTCTGCACGTGAAGTTCGACAGCGTTCCCGGTCTCCAAAGAGGAAACGCGTTGACCATCCGCGGTGTAGGTGTGGGCAAAGTCTTGAAAGTAGAGCTCCGGCGCGGTCAGCCAGTGGTTACCATCGGTTTTGCCGATCGCACGTCTTTGCCGCTCGATTCGAAAGTTGTGCTCAAAAGCGAGGGCCTGCTAGGCGGTCAGATGATCGAAATCCAGGTGGGATCCATGGTTGCCACGTCTTATGCCGATGGCGATACCATACAGGGCGTATCAGGAGCGGGCCTGGAAAAGATGATGAGCGACGCCACCTCAATGTCTGAGAAGCTCAACGATGCGGTATCCCAGACCCTGAATCAGGAAAGCATCCAGCAAATCCGACGTGTACTTTCAGATGTGGACAGTGTATCCGCCAACTTAAAGGGGATCATCGAAGAAAATAGGCTCACTTTTTCAAATGCTCTTGACAGCCTGGCGATGGCATCGGGAGATGCGCGAGGCATGATCGGGGAGAGTCGGCCTGAGGTCAAGAAAGCGGTCGAAAATTTTAGACGAGCCAGTGAAAATATAGCAGCACTGAGCGAAAACCTGGACGCGTCTTCTTCCTCTCTCAAGGCGCTGCTGGAGAACTTGAATCAAATTGTGAGCAAGATCAAGAAAGGCGAAGGCACACTTGGTAAGCTGGTTCAGGATGATCAGGTATACGAAAATTTGCGTAGGACCCTGTCATCTGTAGACAGTCTGGTGGCGGCGATCAAGAAAGAACCGAAAAAATATCTCAATGTAGATCTCCATATCTTCTAGGAATCGAGAGGCCAATATGCTCCGAATGCGGATTGTATCCCAGGTTGTCTTGCTGATTGCCTGCGCCTGTCAGATCGGCTATGCCGGGGAACTCAACTGGTATGAATGGCAGGGGAGTGCCGATGTAAATTTCGGTGGGCTCATAGATGAGATGCACGCCGTCAAGATTATCAATTCCAAGGACGATCGCAGAATCATATTCGGCGACAGGCAGGGTCAGGTTCATGCCGTCAGATTGAAGAAGGGCAAATTCCAGGAGGAATGGGCAGGGCAACCCCTCAGATCGGCAATAGCAGAGGTGTTCGTAAAGGACATCGATGGCGACGGCAAACTGGAAATTGTGGCGTATTCCGAGTTCGGTGACATTGCGCTCTACCGTGCCGATACCTACAAATTGATCTGGGCCAGTACGGATGATGAGTACAGTACGATATCGAGTATGATCGTTCAAAATATTGACAATGATCCTCAATACGAACTGGTATTCTGTGCAGAGCCAAGAACTGATGTAACCAATTACCGATCCTCGGGCGGGGGGAGCCAGGAAGAAGTCGAACGACAAAGGGAGAGAGAGATATCAAGACTTTTTGTATTCGATTGTCGCAATCTCTTCGTTGAATGGGAAAGCCAGCCAGGTGTTTATGGCCAGAGTATCCTGGTTGGAGATCTGGATGACGACGGGATTCAAGAAATTGTATTGAATACCGGATTTGTTCTGGATGCGGAATACCGCAGGATCGAGTGGCAGTATCCAGACGGGTTTGGTCAGAAAATCGGTTTCGCTGATGTGGATGGTGACGGAATTCCGGAAATTGTAGGTGAATACCACAGTCCGACACGTCCCCGAAGATTTCTCCGCTTCTTCGATGTAGACCAGCAGACCGAAAGTTTTCTTGGCACGAGGAGAAGGTAGTCTGTGAGCATCGAATCATCTGAAGAGGGTACAGTGCCTGATCAGATTGTGGACAAACAGGGTTCATGGAGCAGTGGAGACATCCCCTTTTTCAGGGTGGTTATCCTCATGTTTCTGGGTGTATTCCTGTATGTTCTCAGAGATGGGCTTTCTCCGCTGCTTGTGGGCGCCACGCTCCTGTTCATCATTCTGCTTGTCCAGAAGGCCGTTGATTTCGAACCGGGAGTAGCTGTTGTTGTCGTTGCTCTATTCTGTACCTGGTTCCTGTCAGATGTGGCGAGTCTCTTGTGGCCTTTTGTTGTATCCTTTATTTTAGCCTATTTGCTTGCACCGCTTGTAGGGCAGGTGGAACGATGGATTTCACGGTCCCTTGCGATCCTGCTCATTGTTTCGTTGGTCCTCGGCGCCCTGTCTGGAATTGGCGTGGTCGTCATACCCAGAATCATTAGAGAAGTTACAGAATTCGGCAGTCAGGTACCAAAATATGCAGCGGTTATAACATCATATTACGAGTTAATTCTCACCTGGGCGCAGTCGGTTTATGAATTTTCTACCGGGGATGTTAAACAGTGGTTCCTCAAGGGGCTCCCCAAGGTCGGGAAGATTTTCGCCGATCAGATGACTTCTGCCCTGAGAGGCCTGAGTTCCGGCCTGGCCGCACTTCTTAACTTGTTGATGATACCATTTGTAACTTATTATGTTTTAAAAGATTATGAAAAAATAAAGGAAGCCCTTGAGAACGCGTTGCCACGAAGGCACAGGGTGGATACGCTCTCCCTTTTGAGCCAGATCGATAATATTCTGGGCCAGTATGTTCGTGGACAATTCCTGGTCAGTTCCTTTATCGCAATTCTGACTTCAACCGGTTTGGCATTTTCCGGCATCCGATACGCTGTTCTGCTGGGGATGATGGCAGGCCTTTTCAATCTGATTCCTTATGTGGGGCTGGCCATTTCCCTGGGAATTGCTGCGCTTGTAGCGCTTCTGGATCCGGATCCCCTGTACAACCTTATGAAAGTTGTTGTTGTTTTTGCCGTTGTACAGGGAATCGAGGGTAATTTTCTCTCTCCGCGGGTTGTCGGCAGAAAAGTGGGTCTCCATCCGGTATGGGTCATGTTCGCGCTGGTCACGGCAGCCCATTTTTGGGGTTTCGTAGGAATGATCGTGGCTATTCCATCGGCGGCAGTGGTAAATATTGTATTTCGAATTGCCTACCAGAGGTACTTCTCTTCGGGATACTACCTCCGCGAACCTGACATTGAACAACGGAGCTCAGATTAGGTTTCCTGTTGACTTTATTGGTGTTTAGGATTAATTTCTATTTTGTGCAACCGGGGTGCTGGCTTCATTCCACGTACTCCAAAGATAACTTTCCCCACCTCCATCTGCATCTCTCTCTGCAGGAGGTTTGTTGTGCATTATTGTGCATTATTGGGCGTTGTTTTCTGCGGTTGTCGTGTTTGGTGTTAAATATTACACCTCACTCGAGATGCGGAAACTCGAGCAGAGGTTAAACACAGTCAAGGATGACCTGCATCTGGCCAAGGAAAAACTTCAACAGGCCCAGGATCGTCAAATGACCGTGCAGTCAGAAGAGGAACATGCTCAGGAACGGTTGAGGTGCGTCAAGGAAACGATCGAAGATATTCATATTCGAATGACGGCCAAGGACGTGAACGAATCGGATGAGGTTGGCGTAGCAGACGCTACCCCTTCTTCCCGCACCTTCTGACCATAGTGACCTGATTTCGCTTCAGATTTGATGATTATCGAATGCTTGCAACATCTCCCCCCTGCTTAACCATTTCTCTCCACTGTTGCCAAAATAAGGCAAAGGTTTAGCGATATGATCTGGGTATTATGGGGTTCACTTGGCTTATGTGTGGTTCTG
>CAVOEZ010000562.1:0-3641 GCA_963694355.1 Latescibacteria bacterium UBA2968
ATTATGGGTATTCCGGGTCTGCCGCTCTGGATGACTCTGAGCGCAGCCCTGCCGCCAGATTGGCCAATCATTCGAGTCTATTTCGGAATTACGGTCATTCTCGCGTTTGTGGGGTGGACAGGGCTTGCCAGGGTAGTCAGAGGACGGTTCCTTGCGTTGCGGGAAGAGGACTTCGTGATGGCCGCTCGCCTCGCAGGTGCTAAAGAAAGTCGTATAATCGCAAAACATATGATACCGTCATTCTTGAGTTATATCATCGCTTCCCTGACGCTTTCTATCCCGCAGATGATTCTGGGGGAAACGGCGCTTAGTTTTATCGGGCTCGGGCTTCGGGCTCCGGCCATCAGCTGGGGTGTGTTGCTTCAGGATTCAATGAATATCCGTGCGGTAGCCCATCACCCCTGGTTGCTGCTTCCCGGTGTTTTCGTAATTTGTGCGGTTCTGGCATTCAACTTCCTGGGTGATGGCCTGCGTGACGCGGCCGACCCGTATACCCGCTAGGGGGCTTGATGGATTCATCTGTATTGCTGGATGTCCGCGATCTTCGTGCCCATTTTTTTTCCGATGAGGGTACGGTTAGAGCCGTGGACGGCGTGGACTTCCAGATCATGAAGGGAGAAACACTCGGAGTGGTGGGGGAAAGTGGTTGTGGCAAGAGCGTTACGGCCCAGTCGATCCTTCAGATTCTTCCGAAAAACGGCAAAATCATCAGCGGTGAGATCAATCTCAGCACCAATGGGACGACTGTAGATCTGGCAAAAATGAAGCCCACGGGCCAAGAGATCAGGAAAATTCGCGGGAAAGAGATTTCCATGATGTTCCAGGAGCCGATGACCTGTTTGAGCCCGGTGCATACCATAGGAAATCAGATCGATGAAGCGATACGACTTCATCGGAATGCCAATAAGAAAGAGGCACGGGAGATCACAGTTGAAATGCTTCAAAGGTGTGGCATACCGGAACCGGACCGGCGAGCGGATGCTTATCCTCACGAATTGAGTGGCGGGATGCGGCAAAGGGCGATGATCGCGATGGCGCTGTGCTGCCGCCCCAAACTGCTGATAGCAGATGAGCCCACAACCGCATTGGATGTGACGACTCAGGCCCAGATTCTGGACTTGCTGAAGGAGCTCCAGCATGAAATCGATACTTCAATAATGATGATCACACACAACCTTGGCGTAGTAGCCGAGCTGGCAGACCACGCCATTGTGATGTATCTGGGCAAGGTTGTGGAACACGCTACCAGCGAGATGATTTTCAAAGACCCGAAGCATCCCTACACACGTGCGCTGTTGAAGTCGATCCCAAAACTGGGGCGCAAGTCGAAGGAACGGCTGCTGTCCATCGAGGGTTCCGTGCCCAATCCATATGAACTGCCGAATGGGTGCAAATTCCATCCCAGATGCCCGGATATGATCCCAGGTGTTTGTGACGTGCACGAACCAGAATTGTTGTCTGTAGAGCAAGGCCATGGCGTGAGTTGCTTCCTGCACTCCGATCAACCCGGTCGTGAGCCGTCGGTATAGAGATGACCTGCAGGATTGACATCTTTGTGTTGCATAAAGGACAATTGAATGAACGGAAACAATGACATTCTGCTGGATGTCCGGAATCTGAAAAAACATTTTCCTGTCACCGAAGGATTCATGAAGCGCGTGGTGGGGCAAGTAAAGGCCGTCGACGGGGTGAGCTTTTCCATCAAGAGGCAGGAGACGCTGGGCCTGATCGGTGAGAGTGGGTGTGGGAAGACTACGGTCGGCCGAACGATCCTGAGGGCTATCGAGCCGACCAGCGGGGAGATCTATCTGGAAGACGAGGGAGAGATGGTAAATGTCTGCGAGCTTTCCAAGCAGGATTTACGGAGATTTCGCAAGCACATGCAGATGGTCTTTCAAGATCCCTATTCTTCGCTGAATGCGCGAATGACGGTATTCGATATCGTGGCAGAGCCGCTTGTTGTGAACAAGATCGCACGGGGAAACGAACTGGAAGATCGTGTCTCAGAGTTGCTTCGTGTTGTTGGACTGGACCCTCAGTTTATGAGGCGATATCCTCACGCTTTCAGTGGGGGCCAGCGTCAGCGCATTGGCGTGGCTCGTGCCCTGGCGCTTAACCCAAAGCTGATTATTGGCGATGAACCGGTTTCTGCTCTGGATGTGTCGGTTCAGGCCCAGGTGCTGAATCTGCTTCAGGAACTGCAGGAGAAAATGGGCCTGACGTATCTGTTTATTTCCCACGACCTCGCAGTTGTTGAGCATATCAGCGATCGGGTAGCCATTATGTATGTGGGGGAGGTCGTGGAGTTCTCAGACGAGGAGACCTTGTTCGCCGCGCCCAAACATCCCTATACGGAAGCGCTGTTGTCTGCAGTGCCCAAGCCGGACCCAGACTACAAGAAGAAAAAGATCGTGCTCCAGGGCGAGGTGGCGGATCCTGCAAACACGCCGTCAGGATGCTACTTTCATCCACGCTGTAACTATGTTGAGGATATCTGTCGAGAAGAACGGCCGGAGCTTATAAATGTGGCTGGGCCTGATGAAGATCCGCATCTTGTGAGATGCCATTTTCAGGATAAACTGGATCTAATTGGGATCGAAAACTGATGGATGAAGCGATCGTAATATTTCGGGCAAAGGGAAATCGAATGGGGGTGGGTTTGAATAAGGGTTTTCAAATCATAGCATCACTTATCGCGGTTCTATTCGCCTGGGGAATTCCCCTGGCGAACGAACAAAGACTGACCGAGTCTCCCTTGTTGCGTGAGCAGGTGGACCAGGGCGTCCTGCCGCCAGTCGAGGAACGGCTCCCGACTGTTCCCGCGGTTGTTACCCCACAC
This sequence comes from Latescibacteria bacterium UBA2968, assembly GCA_963694355.1. Taxonomy (GTDB): domain Bacteria; phylum Latescibacterota; class UBA2968; order UBA2968. The sequence goes on from CAVOEZ010000562.1 coordinate 2,840, forward strand.
GAGGAATTGGGTCAGTACGGGGGAACCTGGCGCCGTGTGCATATGGGTATGCCAGATGAGGCAGGTTGGATGCGGCTGACCTATGACCCCCTTTTGCGTTGGTCGTTGGACTATACCAAACCGATTCCCAATGTCGCGAAGTCGTGGGAGGTTTCCGAAGACGGCAGGCAGTTTACGTTTCACCTTCGCGAGGAGATGAAATGGTCGGATGGCCACCCGTTCACGACTCGCGACTACATGTTCTGGTACAATGAAATCATACTCAATGATGATCTGTTTCCTGTCAAACCGAACTGGCTGACCCTGGAGGGAGACCTTGGTGTAATTGAGGCACTGGATGATCATACTCTGCGGTTCAGTTTTACGAAGCCAAATGGCGTAATCCTCCAATGGCTGGCCTCCTGGACGGAACTGGTTTCCGGTCCTCCACCCAGTCACTATCTGAAACAGTTTCATCCCAGTTTCGTTGACCAGGACAGTTTGGATGCAGTCGTCAAGTTGGAAGGATATGATACATGGATGGCGCTGTATGAGATGAAGAGCAATCCGTTCCTGAATCCGGACAGGCCGGTGATCTGTGCCTGGCAGGCGAAAACCGGTGCGGATGCCTCGATCTTCATTGCGGAACGGAATCCCTACTATTGGAAGGTAGACCCTGTAGGAAAGCAGCTTCCTTATATCGATCGTATAGAGATGACCCTGGTACAGAGTGGTGAAACGGTAACCCTCAAGGCCATCGCAGGTCAGATCGATATGCAGAGCAGGCGTATCCTTTTCGAAAATTACCCCTTGTTGATGGAAC
>CAVOEZ010000563.1:0-3639 GCA_963694355.1 Latescibacteria bacterium UBA2968
TTATTGCGTCCAAAAACGGACTCCAGAAATACGACATCAACGGAAGCGTGCCGGTACTCAAATCATCGTTGATTAATTTCAGATTCTTCGCAGACATACATCATATCAGCTTGAACAAAGCCTCCGGACAGGTGTTTGTGTGCTTGAGCGATCCCGCTGATCCGGGCGAAGTAAAGGATGTCTATGCCTACAACACTCTGGATGCTTCCCTTGCCGGTAAATTTCCCGTAGGATCCGCTGGATTGGGTGTTGCCGTCAGCCGGAATGGTCAACGGGTGTTTGTAGCGCCCACGGACGCCGACAAGGCCGGGGCATTCGTGGTCGAATTCGATGGCCAGACACGGCTGGAGACGAACTACTACCTCGCGGCAGGAAATTTGAAAGAACGGGGGTTGATCATCGACAAGGAGGAGAAGTACATCTACATAATCGTATTTACACCTGGAGACTCGGGGACGTTCGAACCGTACAACAGCAACTCGTATGATCTTCAGCGGATCAGGATTAAATAAGAGAAACCAACAGCGTCCGAAGTCCGAGGTCCGGAGTCCGATGTGGAAAGCACCTGGGAGAGATTTCTTCTTCCAGGTGCTTTTGTGTTCGGCTAGACAAATACGACAGCATTCAAGAAAAAAACCGCCGAATAGGCGGATTCTTGTATATTTAGCGCTTCCAAAAAACACACATATCATGTCTATGAGGAGTTGAAGAAATGCGACTCGGGTTGGTTGGTTTACCACAGGTAGGAAAAAAAACCTTGTTTTCACTGCTCACCGGTCAATCTCCGGGGCACGAAAGAGGTGCGGAGGCCATCCCCGGTTTTGCGGAGGTCCGTGACGACCGGTTCGAAGCCCTTGTGGATATGTACAGCCCAAAGAAGAGAACAGCGGCCCAGATCGAGTTTGCTTTGCTTCCTGATATGGACACGGATGCAGAGCGGAACCGGACTTTCTTCAAACTGCTCGAGCGGGTCGACGTCATCTGCTATGTCGCAAGAGGTTTTGAGGACGACACCGTTTTCCATAACGCGGGTTCTGTGGATGCTATCCGTGATATCCAGAACTTCGCAGAGGAACTGGAACTCATAGACCTGATCTTCATCGAAAAACGTCTCGAGCGAATCGAGAAGGAAAAGGGTAAGAAGACGGACCTGCAGACAGCGGCACTGGAAAGCGCCGTTCTCGAAGCGATGCAGGCGCACCTCGAAGCGGGAAAGACGCTATCCTCATTTGAACTCTCGGAAGAGGCCCGACTCATTGTAGGAAGCTATCCCTTCCTGACCGACAAGCCCGTGGTTGTCATTCTCAACGTCGGCGACGAGAACCCAACCGATTTGCCCGATGGAATGACCGAAACCTTTGCGGAAAAAGCGTTTCGACTGATTCCTGTATCGGCCCAGGTGGAACAGGAGATATCGGAACTGGATTCGGAGGAGCGTACAGACTTCATGGCGGATCTGGGCATCGAGGCGCCCGCAATCGATCGCCTGACCCGAATGTGTTACGAGGCACTGGGGCTCATATCCTTTTTCACAGTCGGCGAAGACGAGGTCCGAGCCTGGACTGTCAAACACGGCTCCAGTGCGCCCCAGGCTGGCAGGGCAATCCACAAGGACATCGAGCGAGGGTTCATCCGCTCCGAGGTCATCAATTACCAAGACCTCGTCAGTCTGGGCAGCGAAAAAAGCGTGAAGGAAAATGGCAAGTTGATGCAGAAGGGCCGAGACCATATTGTGGAGGACGGTGAGATTCACCACTTTCTGTTCAAAGTGTAACCCTGCAAAATCCACGCTCGCATAAGATGAATGGCCTTGAGATGGGAGAGTCTCAAGGCCATTCGTCTTTTTGATCCTTTTCCGAATACACTTCATTCGGAAGCGCAGTTGAAGAAATTCACAACAATCGAATCATATCAGTCGATCGCCACAGGCTTCGTATAGCCCTCAGGTCACAGGGGTTCTCAAAGGTTCAGGCATGACCCGCTCCGAGCCCAGCGAGTTCGTTCTCGGCGAGTGCCCTCCGATATAGTCTCACATCCGACATCATCCCCTGGAAATATTCGTGCGTTCCAAAACCAATCGTTAGCGGTAGGCTGTTGGTCACATTGAACTCAGATGGTAGAAACTCGCTGGACCGTGACACACAGCGACCGTCGATATGGACAGACAGGGCGCCTGCCCGCTTCACTGCTGCTATGTGGTGCCAGTCCGCAGGGAGCGGATCATCTACTGTGGCCATCCTGCCCGCCTCATAAGAATACACCCTGCCACTCGGCAAGGTGCCTGCATACAATCTCCCATCGTGGACACACATGGACCACGTGCGGCGGATTGGCACATCGGGCGCAGGATCGAGTCTACCCGTATGAACCCAGTTCGTTCCGCCATCAAATCTGAATACATCGGAATTGGGCAGCGTACCGCAGTAGAGCTTCCCATTGTAGATATTCAGCGCCATAATCTCCTTCTGATACCCGATTCCGGGAGGGCCGCACGCGGGTTCCCACTCCGAATCACCCAGGTATCGGTAAACATAGCCCTGGGGCCATGTGCTCACGTATAACTCCCCCCGGTGGATGGCCATACCATAGTTCTGCGTGCTCCGCTCCAAACTCCCGATACTCGTCCACTCCTCGCCGCCATCATATCTGTAAACATCCGATCCATTGGCATTGGTGAGCAACTCACCGCGGTATACCGAAAGAGATATCACACGGCTGTCCATCATACCCACACAGCGCCAGTTCCTGTCCCCTTCATAGACGAAAACGCCCCTGTATTTCTGATGTGCGGCGTAAAGCTTTCCACAGTAAACGACCATCGTGTTTATGCCATCGCCTTCACTTCCCGGACGTCCACAGTCCGTCCACTCACCAGGCGCATCCAGTCTATACACGTTTCCACCCGGCGTTTCATTCGGCGGCGGTGTAGGAGGAAGCGCCGAATCGCGCGGTCTGTAATAGTTGGAACCACAGTAGAGGGCGCCCTCAAATACACAAAGAGAGTAGACGTTGTTGCTGCCGGCGGGTGCACCCATATCCAGCCACCTGCCCTCGCCCAGATATTTCCAGACATGCCCAAGACCCTCTTCACCCATTTCGAACGTCCCGGCATACAGGTCACTTTCCCAGACCGCCAGACTGGAAACCTGAGCCGCGTTTCCCGGGCGCCCGCAGTCCACCCAACCCTCGTCCGAACGTCCATCGTCTATCCCAAAGTGCAGATTGCGATAGTTGGACTGTGAGCTGGTTACGCCAGCATTGCTTACCCCTGCGAAATTGAAGCCCCTTCTTTTCTCATCATCGAATTTGCCCACAATGTCGCCAACAACATCCGTGTCTGAGTCGGTGTGGATCCATGCGGAAATGGTGAAATCCCCTGTCTCTAACTCCAGCGCCGCATGATGGGACACCTCGATCATCGCGCTGGACCCATTGAATCGGCCGGCCCGTCCTTTCCTACTTCCATTGGCATCGGCCAACACCACATCCCTCACCAGGGAATCCAGCCTGTTTTCAGAATGATCCAGCAAATCATCCTTCATCGGCCAGTGCCCAACCAGGTCCATCTCGTCGATCATTGCTACCGCCTCCATTTCCGAACCGCTTCTTTATTCTCAGACCTCAAGTATTCGAGGGCGT
>CAVOEZ010000564.1:0-3634 GCA_963694355.1 Latescibacteria bacterium UBA2968
CAGGATGATTACCTGTTGTGAAGTCCGACTTCTCGACTTCGCTCGAAGATGCGGAGGTGCAGGTGGGTGCTCGACCTTATCGAGTTGAAAATCGGTCAGGCAACCGGCTTCTTGCATACGAGTGCATAAGTGCCGGGCAGAGAGGAATACTGGCTGTGCGGATGCTCGACCAGGGATTGTATGACGAGCCCGGCGGTTGCGACTGCGGTAATGACCTCGCCGAGTTGCCAATATTTGTAGCGACAGTTGGGGAAGCTGGCGATTTCTTCGGGTGAGAATTCACCGTGATAGGGCGGATAATACTCGAAGATTTCTTCAGAGAAGTAGCTGCCGTCGATGAGCAGGTCGCCACCAGATATTCCGGGGCGACATTTTTTGATGATGGGATGGAATTCGTGGAGGATCATTGTGCCGCCCGGGCTGAGGATGCTGTGTATCAGCCTGGCGAGCGGTTCGAGATCGAGAAAGTAGTGGAGGATCCCGTATTCCATCAGGATGTGATCAAAGTAATCCAGATGGCCAGAGGTGTCCCATTCGAGGAGATCGGAGACGATGTAGTCGATTCCCACGCCAGCTGCTTCGGCCACTTCCAGGGCGTATCGCCTGTTCTCTGAGGAGATGTCGACTACGGTTACCTTTGCACCGAGGCGCGAGAGGGCGACGGCCCTTCGGCCGTGTGAGCCCAGGAGGTTGACGATCCTCTTGCCATCCAGGTCACTCAGGTGATCGCGGTAGTCCCGGATGATGTACTCCGGATCTTTCACGATGCCTTGAGCCGCTTCCTCCGGTGTGCCGTAACCACGCGACCACGCTTCGTAGGATTTGTGGTTATACCCTTCCCTGTTAGCTGCGCTATGCGCATTCTGGCTCAATTCCCTGACTCCTCCGGTTACGGATCGATGGTGTAGAATTCGAGTCGACCACAATTGTCACATCGATATGCGTAGACAGTGTGTGGCGTTCTTCCTGAAGTTTTTGTTCCGGAAAATAGCGAATTCTCCGGGTGTCCTTCGATCCACTCGAGCGGCGAGGTCCCGGATATCGTTTTGTCCGCTGGGCGCGCAAGTGTATCATTAAATACTAAGTAATATAATCTGATAAATCTGACAATAGCTATGTGATAAAAACTTAAATAATTGATATTAAAATAATTAGACAATTTCATTCAGTATAGATAAATTGTCCCAGCCCAGGGAAAATTGCAATCAAACTCAATTCTGTCTCACCAAAAAATTTCGCAGCCCGATCGGTTTCACGGATATTTGAAGCGAAGGATTCTGCTAGCGAAGGTCGATTTCGGCTGTACCACAGGTGCGCGCACCCATTGAAGAGCCAGTGAAGATATAGGGGTTGTGATCCGTTTCATTCGCGTATCTGGAGGCGATCGCCTCGACCGCTTCCCGCGCGTCAGCCCGTCCCAGCAGGGCCACGGTGCCTCCGCTGCCACCACCCGTGATTTTCGCGCCGAACAGGCCTTCCCCCGGACCGGCCTCTCGGACAAGCTCTACAAGGCGATCGGTTCCGTCCGAACCCAGACCGCACAAGGAGTAGCTCGCGTGCGACTGGTACATCAGTTCACCCAGGAGTTCGGCGCGTTCCTCATTGGTAGACCCCAGGAGCGCGGCAAAGGTTTTGACACGCGCGTGCTCGTAGACAGGGTGTTGGGCAGGAGCGCCCACTTCGTATTCGGTGTCCGGATCGACCGAGGTGACCGGGTCTGTGGTCCCTTGAAATCTCCGGAGGAATTCGCTGCCAGAGATTCGCTCCGGGAGGATGTTCGCGAACCGGCTTTCGTAGACCGAAGGGGTCACGTTTGCGAGATACCCGTTCCAGGTGGAATCATCGATCGAAATTCTGCCGGATTGCTTTCTTGCGGGAAGCCCTGCGGCGTCCGCGATGATCCGATAGCCTATAAACGCTCCCACACGAACAGAGCCGTAGTCGGCTCCAGATACAGCGTGGCGGATTCCGGAGTCCAATCCCCAGACGGACAGTTCTTCCGGGAGAGCAACGCTTCCCTGGAGCTCTGCCGGTTGACACAGGAGGGCCATCAGATTGTCCGCTTCCCCAAAGACACTGGACATCTGGTCCATTACCCCGCAGGGCGCTCCGACGACGAGGTTCTCTACCTTCTGGGAGAGCAGTGCGAGTTCTTTTGCCGAGAGCTCGACGTTAAAGGCCGAGGCGATTGCGTTCATACTTGCGACTTCGAGCGCGGCAGAGGAGCTTACGCCTTTGCCTTCGGGAACCGCGGAGTCGATCAGGATTTTTGCGCCTTGAGTGAACCGCGCCGCTTTCTCCCGGGCGAGGACCACGAAGGCGCCCGCGACGTAGGCGGCCCAACGTGTGGCTTCATTATCCGAAAAGTACGCGGCGGCTTCCGGGTAGCCGAGCGGATCTCCGTTGAGTCCGAGGTCGTGGATCGAGAAGGTGGCGGCGCGGGATCTGCCAGCGAGTTCGCCTGTGCTGACGACCGTGATCTCAGGGGATTCGGTGAGCTGGACTGCTGCAAAGGTGGCCTCGGCGATCGGGAGCTGGAGGACGAGGGCGCCTGAGTAGTCAGCGATTCCACCCATTACGTCCAATCGCCCTGGGGCTCTTGCAATTGTGAGGGATTCGCCGTGTTCGAACAGGGTCTGGAGCGCGGGGTGAGCCGCTTCTGGGAGTTTCCTGAGTGATTCCAGGAAGGCCTGTGTGTCTGGATAATCGAGCAGGGTGTTGTCAGCCATTCTCGTCTCTCTGTGCTTTGTAGTGGACAGGGGAGAGGTTGCGGAGTTCCGCCGCCTTTTCTTCGGGCAGGGTGTCGCTTAGAAAATTTCCACCGCCGATTTCAGGACCGGCCAGGTATTTGATCAGATCCGGTTTTCGAAGCGGCGGGTGGAATTCGATGTGAAAGTGAAACGGACTGTGGTCCCGCCCGTCTGTCGGCGCCTGGTGGAGCGGCATTACGTACGGAAAGGGCGTTTCCCAGAGGTTGTCGAATCTGACGGTCACGTTTTTCAGCACCTCGGCAAGATCCAGGCGTTCCCTGTCCGAGAGGTGATCGATAGACGGGTGTGTTTCCCTGGGGGCCACGAAGACTTCGTAGGCGTAGCGACCGAAGTAGGGGATGAACGCGATTGCCGAATCATTTTCGTAAATGATTCTCTGACCGTCCGAGATCTCCGCCTGGAGGATTTCCTGGAAGAGGACCTTGCCCGTCTCGTCAAAGTGGCGTCGGCTGACCTCGGCTTCAGTTTCGATCGTTTTGAAGACGAAGTTGGTCGCGTAGATCTGCCCGTGCGGGTGGGGATTGGAGACGCCGACGACTTCGCCCTTGTTTTCGAATATGAGGACGTGGTCGATCTCGGGCCGGCTGCCGAGTTCTCGCGTCTGTTCCTGCCAGACGGACAAGAGCCCGTCGATATCCTGAACGGGAAGTTCGGCGAGCGCAAGGTTGTGCTTCGGGCTGTAACAAACGACCCGTGCGATCCCCCGGGCGGGTCGGTTACGGTAGGGTGGTGGCGGGGTTGGGAGGTCCCCGGGAGCGTCGGGACCGACGCAAGGGTGATCGTTGTCGAACACGTGGGTGGTCGTGTAGTCCGGGTTCTGCGCCTCTCCTACTCTGCGATTCCCAGGACACAGATAGCACTGA
>CAVOEZ010000565.1:0-3633 GCA_963694355.1 Latescibacteria bacterium UBA2968
ACGGGATCCGGCGAATTCACAGGAGGCGCGGATTCTATGCGCAAGACGATGCTTTATTTTGGTTTGATGGTTCTCTGGATGCTGTGTTTGGTGGTTGCCGACGGCGAAGCGACTGTGGTCGTTTCCCGGGAGGAGATCCACAACACGGTGACCGAATATGTGCACGACTTACTTTCAGATTTCGGCGGCGAAATCGAGGTGAGCGTCCGGCAGTTCACCGACCTGAAGGTCGAAGGTACCGGAGCGGTGGATATTGTCGCAAAACCTACGACAAGACGCGCAAGCGCCCGCTCGATTCCGGTGATGCTGGAGATCCGGAGAGGCCCTGTGGTGATCCAGGATTTGCTGCTATCTGCATCGGTAAAATATTACGATGAGGTGGCAGTGGCCGCCAAAACGATCCAGCGCGGTGATCCCCTGGAACTCACAACAGTTGTGATGGAGTCGCGGGAGGTAACAACGCGACTGGGGCGGTATATTGCGGATCCGGCTGAATTGAGTGGGCACCGGGCAAAAACCCGCATTGTTATTGGCCGTCAGATCGACAGGCGTCTGGTGGAGCTGATGCCCGCGGTGGAACGGAAAGACCGGGTGCAGATCCAGGTCAACGTACGAGGTGTGAGAGCTTCCATATCCGGCAGGGCAATGGAGTCGGGTGTTGTGGGCGACCATATCGTGGTTCAGAATACGGCTTCGCAAGAAAAAATGATTGCAGAGATCGTGGCTCCGGGTGTGGTTGAAGTCTACTATTGATGCACCTTGAGACTACATTTGGCGGTAAAAAGGAGAACTGAAATGCGTCATTCATTAATTATTGCAGGGCTGGCTGTGACGCTTTTCTGCGTTGCTGAGGTGTCGGCGCAGGGCCTGTTTTCGAATGCAGACCAGGCACCCAGTCTGTTCCAGGACAGAAAGCCGACCCGGGCAAATATGGTGGGCGACATTCTGACGGTCCTGATTACGGAGAACACCACCGCGTCTAATACTTCGGATCTGTCGACTTCCAAGGATAACAGTGTCAATATCAACAGTCAGGCGGGAACAGGCCCGCTGAGGTTTATTCCGGGCTTTGGCCTTACCAGTGGAAATTCAACAGGCTTCAACGGTTCGGGCTCAACGTCCAGACAACAGCAAATTCAGGCGCGGGTTTCGGCGACCGTGGTGGGTGTCAGGGCGAATGGCGACCTGATCATCGAGGGGAGCCGGACAATTGAGGTCAACGGAGAACGTGAGGTCATATTCGTGTCAGGAGCTGTTAATCCGCTGATTATACCCGCGGACAATACGGTGGAGTCCTACAGGATCTCAGATCTCCAGGTCTCTTACAAGGGCAAGGGTGCGATTACGACAGGTACTCGCCCCGGGATTTTCTCACGCATTTTCAATTGGGTATTTTAGGTAGTATTCTGTCATTCTTGTTGCACACGCATTCCGAGAGGCACAATTGATGCACCGTCGAATCAAAGATATGTTGATCATAACGTGGGTCTTGATAACAGGCCTTCCAGCAGGTGTGTGGGCCCAGGGCCTGCTCGATCCCGGTTTCGAGACCCAGAAGATCAGATTCAAGGACCTGGCCCAGATTCAGACGCTTCAGGATGTGCAGCTTCTGGGTTATGGTCTGGTTGTTGGACTGGAGGGCAATGGCGACGGAAGAGGATCACCTTTTACCATTCAGGCCATTGCAAACCTCGTTCGGAATATGGGTGTAGAGGTCGATCCACAACAGATTCGAGCCAAGAATTCGGCTGCGGTTATGGTAACTGCAAAGCTGTCCCCTTTCACACGTGTGGGCGCTACTATAGACGTAACGGTTTCTTCACTGGGTGATGCCACGAGTCTGGAAGGCGGAACACTTCTGATGACGCCAATCCAGGCCAACCCGCCAAACGGTCCCACAATGGCAATCGCCCAGGGGTCGGTTTCAATCGGTGGATTCAATGCAGATGGTGGTGCTGGTGGCGCCATCAGCAAAAACCACCCCGTGGTAGGTCGCGTCCCGAATGGGGGGATTATACAGCAGGAGCTCGTGTCGCCGGGTGAACTGGTGGGCGAAATAACTGTGATGCTCCGGAACCCGGATTATACGACTGCGGCCAGGTTGGCGAATGCGATAGATTCCAAATTCGGCGCAAGAATGGCTGTGGCGCTGGACGCGGGAACAATTCGGTTGAGCGTGCCCAGGTCCAGACAGCCGGCGGGCGCCTTCATTGAGTTCCTCGCTGAGCTCGAATCGGTTACCGTGATTCCGGATGTCAAGGCGAAGGTGGTGGTGAACGAGCGGACCGGTACCATCGTGGTGGGACGACACGTGGCCATTTCCGAAGTCGCCATCGCACACGGCAGTCTAACGATTTCCATTGGTCCGCAGGAGACGATTCAGGGTGGTGTTCCGGGTGGTCCGCAGATCCAGGGACAATTCGGAGGCGCACCCGAGGTAGAGGAGGAGAAGCCCAGGCTGTTGGCGCTGCCTCCGGCATCCAGTGTAAGTGATGTAGCAAAGGCCTTGAATGCGTTGAAGGTGACCCCCAGAGACATCATTTCGATCTTCCAGGCGCTAAAGAGCGCCGGGGCATTGAAGGCGGAACTGAGCATTCTTTAGAGGATGGGTTTACCATGCCGAATGACATAAGTGCCTACCAGCCGGCCCAGGAAATTGTGAAGCTCAAGCCGCTATCCGAGAAGAGCGACAAGCCCAGGGTCCTGACCAGAAGTCTTGCCGACAGGCAGCGTGAAACGGATGAGGTGGCAGAGCTCAGAAAGGCCTCCAAGCAGTTCGAGGCCGTGTTCATGTTCCAGATTCTCAAACAGATGCGGAATACGGTCCACAAGGAAGAGATGTTTCACGGTGGCATGGGTGAGGATGTCTTTACGGGCATGATGGACGAAGAGATGTCCAAGCGCATGGCCGGAAGAGGTTCGGCGGGAATTGCCGAGATGATGTTCCAGCAGCTTAGCCGGCAGCATGGCATTGTCGATCCCAATGCAGGTGAAGGGACGGACAAGAAGCTGCCGTTGGATGTGACTCAGTCCGCGAGCGACTTGATGCGCCGGCTCCAGGGTGTAAACGCAACGCTGAATGCCGCAAAATCTTCGGCGATTTCGCCCGACTTTTAGACCCGTAAAGGAGGAAGATGTGGATCATCTCGTGATCAGACTGATTGACATCATTGATAAGGAAGTAAATACCTTCGAGCAGTTGCTGGACACCCTCCAGAATCAGCAGAAGGCGCTGGTTACCCACAAGGTGGACGAGGTGGAGGCGGCAGTGGGTAAGCAGGTGGCCCTGTCGGACCAGACATCTATTCTGGAGAAGGCGAGGGTCCTGGTTGTGCAGGAACTGGCGGAGACGCTTTCCGTAGATCCCAAGTCCCTGACCATCAGCCGAATGATCGAGTTTCTTCCCGTGGCCCAGGCGGAAAAGCTGGTTTCAATGAGGGCGTCCCTTGGTGAGATTCAGGGCAAAATTCTGAATACCAACCGGCATAACACACTATTGATCAAGCAATCTCTGAAATATGTAGATAAAACGATGCAAATCCTGTCTGGTGGTGAAGATTCGAGCGGCGCATACGCACAGTCCGGTAAAGTGGAAGTGAGTGCCGCGTCTCACCGAACAGTGATGAATCAGGT
>CAVOEZ010000566.1:0-3621 GCA_963694355.1 Latescibacteria bacterium UBA2968
ATTCCCCATCTGCCTTCCTGAGCCTGCACGGCACTGTTCCAGATTCCCAGCATTGCCAGCGCCATAAGACCGCAGAAAATTGTACGAACCAGTTTCATCTACTCACCTCCCTCTCAGTTGAGACGGAAACCTCTCCCATCCACACCACACCACCCCACGAACAACACGGACTAACCATTTGCATTATCTGTCGATTCAACTTCACCTCCTCTCGAAGCCCTGTGGCATACAAAAAGGGCCTAAACGTTTGCGAACAAACGACTACGCCCCGGCTTGCATTTCATTTTCTGCTTTTGCGAATTCCGCATTCTTTAAGCCCTTAATGAATCAATAATAACGGGTATACGCGTAGGTGTCAACCCCTTCTACGGGATATCAAGAAATAAAGTTAAACCCAAAATATGGACTTGTCAAGTTTTTTTTGTACACGATTCGCAAAGCAGGGCAATGTACAAACTCAAGTGTATTATATATGTTAACGCACACTATTACAACCTGGCCCCGTCTCCAATTTCAACATAACCCCGCTATATTTTCCTACTCCTAATGAAAAAAGGCCGGCAGCATCCGATCAGGTGGCCGCCTGCCCTTTCCAAATACCTGTCTTTAGTTCACTCTGTCTTCATAACCTGGAATTTCCCTTCTCTCACAGTCTCCTGCCCTGAATTCAGGTCTTTCACGACCATTCGTATCGTATGTCTCCCCGGTTTCGCATTCATCAAGTCCAGTTCAACATAGTCGTATTCCGTTTCACGGGTGCCTACCTGCTCGTAGCTGACGGAAACGGATTCTCCGGATTTCTTCTTGGCACGGGTCTGGATCTGCTTCCGCCTGCCTCTCCGAACTTCGTAGCCCACCTGGTAATTGGTATTGCCGAACTCATCTCGCTTCAGGTTGTAGATCTCGAAATAGACAAAAAGAGGATCACCGGGATTGAATGCCCTGGAGGGCGATGGTACGATTGACCAGGATCCCCGAGCGAACTGCGGCGACTCCCCTGCTTTTACCTTCACAACCTCGTTGGCCAACTGGAGATCGCTGAGAATAAGCGAGCCGCTGTTATAATCCGGCACGATAACTTCCTGCTGATATGCCTGCAGCAGATTCGTTCCCACTCGTCCCATCTGCATCGCCAGCGTGTAAGTGCCGACTTCCGCCTCCAGGTCTACCCTGTCGATGGCCATCCGACCCTCGGCCACATGGTTTCCCGATACGGCGACACCCAGCCGTTCCCTCAGCTTCTGAGCCTCTACAGAGGATTCATCAATCAAGGCGATCCGACGTTCAACTGTGACCGTCGTATCCCCATCACTCTCAACTACCAGGCTCGACAAAGGCAATCCCAGATTCAATTGCACATCTGCCTTGCCATTCTTTCCGCGGAAGGTCAGTACTTCATAATAAAACTCCAGCGGCTCCAGATGCGCAAGATTGTATCTCTCGGGCATATCTGTAGAAAGGCGAGCGATCCTGGGTCCAGACGCGAGCGTGGGCAATCTGGACATTATACTCCGCATAGGTCCCAGGCGCTGCATCCCGAACTCCTCGACATCTGCAGCGCTGGGTGTTGGCGTGGGTGCAAAATCGTAGTTGCCCGTATAGAACTCATCTGTAAAAACCACCTCGAGTCCGTTTTCGATGTCCGTGTAAATCCAAACCTCCCATCCAACGGTAGATCTGTCCGAACCGGCGGTAACCGGCTTGTGGAATTCCAGTCCAATATCCAGTTCATCGATGGTGGTCAGCGGCTGATTGTCTCCGTAGGTATAGCTTTGTTCGAAGGAACGCTCAGCGGTGCGCTCTGCCTTAATGGGGAAAACGGGACCAAAAAAGGTCAGTGCACCAACATTGCTTCCGTAGAGCTGATAAGCCATCCGTTCCTGAACGCGCTGCACATCGATTGGCACAACAGAGTTCAACTTCTTCCAACTGGATTTCCAGTCTGGTTCTCCGTAGCGAACGTAAACCTGGCCTCGGCTGTCGAACGGCCAAATCACCTCTCCGTACCACGCCATTGCCCGCCAGACCCTGCGGTAATGTTCAACTCGTCGCATGGTGCCGCCAGTGGTCTTGAAGGGGTCATGTTCCAGCCAGAATCTCCTCAGGAACAATTCCAGATCTTCAGGAGCCAGATTCTGATATTCGATTACGTCCTCGGGCAATCCCACCAGTGAAATGTCGTAGTATACATCCCTGAGACGCTGAGGAAGCCCATTGATATACCCTTCGAATGTTTCGAGGGCATCCTCGTAGTCTCCCCAGCCACACTGGGCAAGTGCCCTAAGAGGTATCCCCCAGTTGTCATCCATCAACGTGGCGATCTGGTAGACCTCGTCGTATTTGCCCAACTCGAGAATATTCAGTGCAAATTCGAATGCTGCGGGATCCTCCTCAGGGGTCAGCCTCAGGAACTTCCGGAAATTGTCCATGGCCAGGTCGACCTTACCGCCCTTCATATAGTACTGGGCGAGCAACATGAATGCTGAAGCGTGGCGTGGATCGTGACGCAATGCGGCCATCGCAGATCTTACTACCTCTTTCTTGTGTCCCATCCTGAAATGGACCCGACCCAAAAGGTAATGCGCATCGGCGTAGGTAGAATCCAGGCCCACCGCCCTCTCCAGATTCCGTCTTGCCCTCTTCGGGTTGTCGAGCATGTCGAGATATACCTGCCCCAAACCGACCCTGGCAGCCAGAAGCGTGGAATCTTCTTCAAGGGCTTTCCGAAAACTCAATCTGGCGGGATGCGGATCTCGTGCCTTTACATAGAGCATCCCTATCCGGGTCCTGAGTACTGCGGGGGCCGGGTAACCGCCTACCGCGGCTTCAAGCGTCCTTGCAATCGCCCGAACACTATCGCGGTGTTCTATCCGCAACCCCTTGCTATATAATTCTTCTACCCTCTGGTTCGTCAATTCATCCCCAGCGGATTCACCAGGCCAACCTGTCAAGCATCCGAAAAGGGCGAGCAGAACTCCCAAATATAGAGCCCGACTTGCAATTGCGCGTGAAATCATACTGTGACACATCACTCGTGACTCCTCATACTCCGTTACTGTTTATTCGGTTTTGCTTCCTGTATACTTCAATCAAACGACTGACCTACGAAAAAGATTTGTACAAATTAACATAAATTCACCTGTCCGGACATTTTTTCTTTGAATTTGGAGAGAATAACAGTAACACAGGCCCCCGGCACGGAACCGGGGGCCTGTCGCTAACAATCTTGGCCGCTGATAACTGAATTCACGATCAATGGACTCCGAGGTTCTCCCAAAACGTGCCCCACGCGAACCAGAACCCGTTATGGGATGGAAGTTGGCGGAGTTTCTTACCCGCATTCGGGCCGCTGATTGCTTCGCCCTTGAGATTCCAGGTAGTCTGTGTCTCGGCATCCCTGATCAAGAAAGGAAAGGCGTCCAGATTCGAACTAACCTTTGAAAAGGTCAGGGTCGTGACTTTGCCTTCACCGTCAACAAGGTCACGTGAAAAGGGAACAGCCATGGATGCGGCCTCGTAGTAGACAACCACGATATTGTTCGGGATTCCCTCTGCTGCCACCACATCGTTGATCACGTCCTCAGACAGCATGGACTGAAATGGATAGCTCTTCACAATCTC
>CAVOEZ010000567.1:0-3597 GCA_963694355.1 Latescibacteria bacterium UBA2968
CGGGCGCGGTGTTACGCTGTATAGCATCATCAGTCTGTTGAGATTCACTGGCCCGTTCACCCGATATACCTGCTCCTCTCTGAGGTTGTAAATCGATCGCAACCTTCGCTCGATATGCCTGGGGGCACCCGCATCGATTTCGAGTCGTACCGTGTCTCCCTTGCGTCTGCGCTTGAGTTCATCTTCAATGGCCACAAGCAGATCATCGGCCTCTTCCTCGTCCAGATAAAGATCGCTGTTGCGCGTAATTCTGAAGGACGCGATTCCCAGAATCTGATAGCCGCGGAACAGTTCGGGAATGTGCGCGCTGACCAGGTCCGCGAGAAACACAAAGTCTACCCGGCTTCCCTCATCCCTGGGCAGTTGGATGAATCGGGGAAGCAGCCGTGGAACGGTGACCACTCCGAGCAAGACCTCGTTGTCTTTGCCTTTCAATAGAACAGCCAGGCACAGGGCCTTGTTCAGAATGCGTGGGAGCGGATGCGCGGGATTCAGGGTCAGCGGCGTGAGGACGGGGTGGAGTTCACGGTTGCAATACTGATGAACAAACCGTTTTTCCGATGGTTTTAGCGTGTCCAGGTTCCTGACGTGTACATCGGCTTTCTGGAGGGCAGGCAGCAGCTCGTTATTCCAGCACTTATACTGCTCAGCTACGAGGCGTTGGGCTTCGCGGGAAGTAGCCAGATACTGTTCTTCTGGCAGCATCCCGTCGGGACCCGGATCGGAAACCCCCGCTTCTATTTGCTGAAGTAAGCCGGAAACCCGGATTTCAAAGAATTCGTCGAGGTTGTTCGCCACAATGGCGAGAAACTTTACGCGCTCCAAAAGCGGATTTTTCGAGTCTCTCGCTTCTTCGAGAACCCGTTCATTAAATCCCAACCAGGATAATTCTCTGTTTGTGTACAAATGTGGATCGTGAAGGTCCATCTGGAACTCCGTATTTGGGATGGGGGAACCCTTCCGGCCGCCTCCAAACTTGGCGATTATCGATAAGCTCCTGTAAAATAACGCACAAATGCGATTCGGTCAACTCAATTGTCCTTAGCCCAAAAAGGGCTTGTAGGACCGATTACAACCCGTATATTTAGGAACTGTCGACGTTGTTGTGCCCTGTTCATCACAGGATGCCTCGGATACACTGGGCAACCCTTATTCAGAACTTGAAATGGCGAACAGGTTCCCCGAATCGGACTGACGGAGACTGGCGACTAAAAAACGGGCTAGAATGAGTGAATCAGTCAAATAATTGACCTTAGAAAGGAAAGACGGGGCGGATGATGAAATCTATCGAGGAGGTCGAGGAGCGGTTTGCCGGGCAAGGGTATATTGCCGACCGCACGCTGGCGACAACAGTCTATTTGGCGATGGCTTTGGGTAAGCCGATATTTCTGGAAGGTGAACCCGGGGTGGGGAAAACCGAAGTAGCCAAGGTGATGGCGCAGATTCTGGACACGAGTTTGATCCGTCTACAGTGCTACGAAGGGCTGGATGCCAACACGGCATTATATGAATGGAACTACCCTCGCCAGATGCTGCAATTGCGGCTGGAAGAGGCGCGAGGGGTAGATAAGGATGAGATCGGCGACAATATTTTCAGTGAAGACTTTCTGCTGAAGCGACCGCTTTTGAGGGCTATCCAGGAAGGCGGAGAAAATCCTCCGGTATTGTTGATAGACGAGGTGGATCGTTCGGACGAAGAGTTCGAGGCGTTTCTGTTGGAAGTTCTGTCTGACTTCCAGATCACCATCCCGGAAATTGGAACTATTTCGGCCAAAAAAATTCCCTTTGTGGTTCTGACTTCGAATCGGACACGAGAATTGCACGATGCCCTGAAGCGGAGGTGTCTGTATTTGTGGATCGACTATCCCTCCTTCAAGAAGGAGATGGAAATCGTAGATTCCAGGGTTCCGGGAATCAGGGGTGAACTTGCACAGCAGGTTTGCGGGTTCATGCAGCTGATGCGTACACGAGATTTTTACAAAAAACCGGGTGTTGCTGAAACGATCGACTGGGCGCTGGCTCTTATGGCATTGAACATAGACGATCTGGATCAGGAAACAGTCAATACAACCCTCGGCTGCGTCCTCAAATACAAGGAGGACATCGAGAAGGTGCAGGAGGACGGGATTCCTCAAATTATTGAAAAGGCCAAGATGCTGAAGGAAAGGGCTATGAAGGCAAGATCATAGCAGGCAAGTTCAGACTCGAAAGCACAGGATGGATACGATGAATACCGTTCGGGACAAAAGTATGATGGGACAGGTCGTGGCATTCTCCCGCCTTCTGCACAGCGCAGGTGTAGAGGTCAATTCTGGTAATTTGATCGATCTGTGCCAGAGTTTCCAGCATATCGATGTGAGCAGCAGGCGGGATTTCTATGCTGCGTCCAGGGCCACGCTCGTTTCTCGTTATGACGATCTGGAGACCTTCGACCAAGCGTTCCAGGCGTTCTGGGAGACTCCCATCCAGTCGGTAGAATCTGAGATTTCGGATGAGCAGGGCGGAGATCCGGACCTGGAAATGCTGGATGAGCTGAACGAGCAGGTGGAAACCATGGACTCCGGAGAACAGGATCCGGAGTCGGACGGTGAATCGGAGGAGGTGGGCTACAGCCCCGATGAGGCGCTGATGGGCAAAGACCTGGCCGCGATGTCGGACAAGGAGATCGAGCAGGCCAGAAAAGTGATTGCCCAGATCGTGAATATTATCGCCAATCGGCGAAGCCGGCGGCGGGTGCCTGAGAAAAGAGGTAGGGAAATCGATTTCAGGCGCACCTGGCGAAAAAATGCCATTTATGGCAGAGACGGTGTGGACCTTGCCCGGCGCAGGCGAAGAATCAAGAAGACCAAGTTGATGCTGCTTTGCGATGTGAGCGGATCGATGGATTGTTACAGTCAATTCCTGATCCAGCTTATTTATGCCTTGAAGCGTGAGATTCGGGATGTGGAAGTGGGTGTGTTCTCTACCCGGATGACGGCCATATCCCGAATGTTGAAGACCAAGAGTGTAGAAGAGTCTCTTCAGGAGGTATCGGCGCAGGTTCACGACTGGGCAGGAGGTACCGATATCGGTGGGTGTTTGCGTGAATTCAATGACCGGTTCGCCAGGGATATGCTGCGCTCGAAAACCGTGATGATCGTGGTCAGCGATGGATGGGACCGGGGCGACGCGGACGTGATGCGCAAAGAGATGGAACGATTGAAAAGAAGGACTCACAAGTTGCTGTGGCTGAACCCACTGCTCGGAAGCCCAGGGTATCAACCGCTCTGTCTCGGTATGAAGACCGCGCTTCCCTATCTGGACTATTTTTTGCCTGCGCACAATCTGGATAGCCTGATCCAACTGGCAAAAACGCTGCGTTCGGTATGGAGATAGAATTTATACCTGCGTGACAGCAACAGTAAGGATCAGGTACGTTTGTAGAAGGCAGGCATTTGTGTAAAGAACTACCAGGCAGACGTCAGGAGGATTCGATGCAGGATGTGTTTGTTGAGGCTCTGGAACTGATTGCTTCCGGGGAACAGGCCGCGCTGTCGACAATAGTTTCCAGCAATGGCTCCCTTCCCATGAGCAAGAAGGCCAAAATGCTTGTTCGTC
>CAVOEZ010000568.1:0-3597 GCA_963694355.1 Latescibacteria bacterium UBA2968
ATCGATGGCCTGATCGGGTGATCCGCCAGCGAACAGTCTCAGTACGGTATCGAATGTGTCAGAATTCAGGTCCAACGTCACTAGTGCATCTGAATCCAGACTCAAAAGGAAATACTGCCCCTCGCTTGAAGTGCAAAACTTCCGGAACCGCTGTCCTGATACGAGCCTACCTCCAGCAAATATGAACCTGCAGGCAGTTCGAGGTTCAAATGGGAATTGCTATCTTCCCCACGATCATCATTTTCGCCCACAAGGTTTTCGTCGGTCGGCGCAAGGCCGCTGAATATTCGGATGATTGTGTCGAACTCTCCCGTGAGGTCGATCTCGACCTCGGTGTCGGTGGTGAGCTCCAGCGTATACCACCTTCTCGATTCAGCATCGAGTGAACCCTCAGTAGGGGCTCCATTGAAATCCACAGCAGACAGGGCTGCCACCTCACCACTCGCCTGCAGGCTGTAATTTCCGGACTCGCCTTCACTGTATGACGAAACCTCGATCAAATACGCGCCTGCAGGGAGGTCGATCTGCAGACGAGAGCTTGTGTCCTCCTCACGGTCATCGTTTTCCCCTTCCAGATTCTCAATGATGGCGTCCCTGAAGGATCTTCCTCGATACACCCTCAGTATCGTATCGAATTCTTGGGATATCAGATCCAGGGTCAGACTCGCGTCCCCCGGCAAGTCCAGCGTGTAGTATTTCAGTTCAGGGTATATGAACTGACCCACCAGAGGATCATCGCCGGGCACAATTTCGGATACGACCTGCGCAGCGCCGGATGAGCTTCGCACGACAATGGTGGCACCGGGAGTGAAGTATCGATCGTTGTTTATATCGAGGTCCCGGGCAACCCCCGCCTCATATAGACCAATTTCTGTTTCCCCGAAAAATCCGGGGAGGGTGCGAAAAGTGGCGTACCCCAAAGTCCCGGAATCCAGTGTAACTGGATCCGGGCCATGGGTAAACAATTCGAGGACTTCTCCTGCGGAAAATACGTCCTCACCACCGAGGCCAGAGAAAGAATCAGGGACCAGTTCGATCTTGTCCGGATCATAGCGGAGAGTAAGAATTGCAGCCAGAACGGGATCTTCGGATGCTCCGTACACGAATTCGATTGTAAATTCCGTACCCTCGGATGCACCATTTACGTCTCTTCTGCCCTGATCTCCTGGGCTGGTATCCAGGTCAAGCGCAAGGGACCCATCTCCTGCCCGCGCCAGGAGACCACCCTCTTCCTGGGGCGTGAATGCGAACACACCGATGTTCAGTTCTGTTGGTGCGGCGATCCCGCTAACTCGCCTGATACGGTGATTTCCCGTGTCGGCAATAAGCAGATTGCCTTCGCTGTCGATGGCCACCCCCGAGGGATTGAATATGCTAGCGTTCGAGGCGCGCCCGCCATCTCCAAAGTAGCCTGTAAAACCGTCTCCTGCGACAGTGGTTATAATTCTGCCTTCATTGATCATCCTGATGACACTGTTGCCTTCGTCCGTGAAGTAGATGTTCCCGGCTCCGTCGACGGCCAGATCAGTCGGCCCAGCCAAATCTGCGAAAAGGGCAAAATCACCGTCACCTGAATAGTCGTAATTTCCAGTCCCGGCAAGCTTTTCAAGGATACCATCCGAACTAACGCCGAAGATCATATTGTTGCCTATGTCGGCGATGTAGAGGTTACCAAAATTGTCCACCGCAATACCGCGAGGATAGGTGAGTGGTATATCGACTGCAAGACCAATTTCCTCGGAGAAACCTGCTTCGCCATTGCCGGCGATGGTGGTGATCAATCCTGTAAACGCGTCAACAATCCGGATACGATGATTGTTTTCATCAGCAATGTAGAGGTTCCCGATAGGATCCAGAGTTACGTCGGTGGGAAAGGAGAGGCTGGTCCTGTGGGCGGATACATCATCGCCTGTAAATCCGGGTACCCCATCGCCGGCCACCGTGGTGATTGTCCCTCTTTCACCATCCACCTTTCGAATACGGTTGTTGAAGGTATCTGCGATGAAGAGGTTTCCTTCCTGGTCCGCTACAACGGCGAATGGGTGGTTCAATGCGGCCTCTGTTGCGGGACCACCATCACCAGAATAGCCAGCCTCACCGGTTCCGGCCACCGTAGTAATCGTCTTGTCGGTTGGATCGACCTTTCGGATACGGTTGTTGAATGTGTCTACGATGAACATTGAGCCATCATAACCCCTAAATACCCCTCTGGCAAAGTTTAGACCGGCCTCCAAAGCTGGACCATTGTCCCCGCTGAAAGTGCCAGTTTCCAGCTCAGTGCCATCC
Source organism: Latescibacteria bacterium UBA2968 (assembly GCA_963694355.1). Lineage (GTDB taxonomy): Bacteria > Latescibacterota > UBA2968 > UBA2968. Next base: position 2,287 of record CAVOEZ010000568.1, read on the forward strand.
TCAAGCGTAGTCTCGGTGGCACCGGTGCCGGCCACCGTGGTAATGGAATGGGACAGGTATTCAGATCCTCCGGATGTGCCAATTCCGGTAAGCGACGGGTCAAATGGGTGAGGCCCGCCATAGGCCCCCATCGTGTTTCGGCTGCCATCGGTGTTCGCGAATTCGAAACCGGAAGCGCCCATTGAGATCGCTGGGGAGCCCGACAGGAGACGATAGTCGAAATTTGGCAGGAAGTCGGATTCGCTGAAACCAAAGTCTTCTAACCCTAAGTCGTCGAACTGTTTCGTAACATCCTGTTTTCCTAGAGGTTGCGGAAGTTTATTTCTTCGCAAGGCTTGCTTCCTGTTTCCTTTCGTAATGGTTTTCTCGATGACCTGATGTACCGATCGGGGTCTCAGGCGCCGGTGCTCCGGACGAGAACGATCCCGTCTGGCCGTCACCTTTCCCGTTCCTTGCCTGTTTCGTTTGAAGGAAGGTGTTAAAGGTCTGTCACTGGAGAAGACAGGCGACTGGAGATCGCTTCCGAGTGTAGCTCTACTCCGGATGCCCGGTGAGTCGGGCGTTTTGGTCTTGGCGATCTTCGCCGCCGGTTTGAAAGCACTGAGGTCCAGGCCAAATGGGCGTGCATAGAACGGATCTTCCGAAAGATCACCGTCTCCAGGGTCTACGCCATCATAGTCGTTCAACTCATTGTTCCAGACAAGGTTTTGTGCGAGATTGTGACGAGTGGATTCGAATCCGGTCACAGAGATCCCGAAGTAGCCGTTGCTCGTGATGATATTGTTACGGATATCTGTCTTGTTTTCTTCGTTGGAGGATTCAGGGATCTCAATTCCTGAACCCAGATTCTGGTCAATGGTGTTGTTGTAGATGTTCCCTGTCAGGGCATAGATCCCTGTCTGATAGTTGCTCACTATGACATTATTGCGGATGATGCTCGCAGGGGAAGGATCGCCAATAGAGCTGTCGAAACCTCCGGGCGGCTGCAGTTTGGACAGCCCCTGGATGATCCCTATACCATTGTCTGCAAGAATGTTTCCACTTACTAACGATGGGGAGGCGAGGTCGATACCCACATCGTTGTTCGTGAAGATGCAGTTCTTGATTGTCACGATCTCAGGGGTCGTAGCTTTTATTCCGGCGCTTCCCCATTTCACCGTGATTCCCTGGATGTTGACCTCGCCTGAGAGAACTGAAATTCCGTCGGTCCCTAAACCATTCTCATCTGTCGGCGGAAGGATGAACGTATTTTCCGCACCTGATCCAAGTAGAGTCAGAGACTGGTAAATGGTCACTTGTTCGTCGTATTCA
>CAVOEZ010000569.1:0-3595 GCA_963694355.1 Latescibacteria bacterium UBA2968
CACGTGGGTACTATTTTCGGTGTTGTAGTTATTGTGATCGCTGGTTTCGAATTCTGTGAATCATGGTTGCTTGTTTCCGGGTCGAAGACCAATCCTGTTGAGGCTGCCGTCGCCATAAACTTTGCATTGATCGGGCTGTCTCTCGTGTTGAGGGATATGCGCGTGAAAGGGAGTCATTGGCCTGGCCAGGCGCCCGTAGTCATTGCCTCCGTTCTGTCGATGTTTTTGCTGATTCTCTACCTCTACAGTACGCTCTCCGCTCGAGCTGTTCTGCTGGATACACCCAACTCACTGAATACTACCCTTGGACTTGGGCTGCTGTGTATTGGGATTCTGCTGGGATGGCCTAACCTGGAACCTGCGGCCACCATTGTGAGCCGGACAGCAGGCGGCACCATGGCTCGACACCTCCTGCCTGCGAGTGTCATTTTACCTCTGGTGCTGGGATGGGTCTGGTTACAGGCTTCTCGATCCTACGGTGTCGGAACCGCACTTGCATTTTTCGCACTGAGCATCATCGCGGCAATGAATATTATGATCTGGTGGAATGCGCGGTCCCTCGCCCAATTCGACATGGAGAGGCGGGCCTCGGAGCAAGCCCTGCGACAGAGCGAAGCCAGATTGATGTTGGCGCTCGAAGCTGCGCATATGGGGAGTTGGGATTCCAATCTGCTCACGGGTGAATTGGCGTGGTCAGCGGCAGTGGCTCCCTTGTTCGGACTTACCCGGGAGGAATTCGGAGGGACTCGTGAGGCCTTTTACGAGTGCGTGCACGAGGAGGACCGGGAGCTTGTAACGCTGGCGGTTTCCCAGGCTGCTGAGGAAGGGGTGGATTTCGATGTGGAGCACCGGGTCGTCTGGCCGGACGAATCGGTGAGATGGCTGGAGAACAAGGGGCGTGTGTTCCGCGATGATACGGGGAAATCGCTTCACATGATCGGCACGGTCATGGACATTACGCAGAGGAAGCAGGCACAGCTGCAGCTTCAGGAGCAGAACAGATTGCTGGAGCAGACCGCCGAATCCGAACACGAGGCGAATGAAGCCCTCAAGAACAGCACGGTGGCTCTGGAACGATCCAGAGAGGAGCTGCGGGTTGCAATGGAGGCCGCGGAGAAGGCCAATCGGGCGAAGAGTGAGTTCCTGGCCAATATGAGTCACGAGATTCGCACCCCGATGAATGGTATCATGGGGATGACCGAGCTGCTTTCGCACACCGATCTCACGTTGCAGCAGCGCGAATATCTTGGCCTGATGAGTCAGTCGTCCAACGCTTTGCTGATGTTGCTGAATGATATTCTGGATTTCTCGAAGATAGAAGCTGGAAGACTCGAGTTGGAGTCGATCGGGTTTGATCTGAGGGACACGATTGGGGATACGGTGCAGACCCTGGCTGTTCGTGCCGCCGAGAAAGGGCTGGAGCTTGCCTGTCACATTTCTCCAGGTGTCCCAAATGCACTCACCGGGGATCCTGGAAGGTTGCGCCAGATCTTGATCAATCTCGCCGACAATGCAATAAAATTCACCGAAGATGGAGAGGTCGTGGTAGATGTCAAGGTGAACTCCGAGGACGAGGAGAAAGTAACACTTCAGGTTTCAGTGTCCGACACCGGTATTGGAATTCCAAAAAAACAGCAGGACCTTATTTTCGAATCCTTCAGTCAGGTAGACAGTTCCACCTCGCGTCGATTCGGCGGCACCGGTTTGGGTCTGGCGATTTCTTCGCAGTTGTCCAGCATGATGGGTGGAAGGATGTGGGTCGAGAGCGAGTTAAACAAGGGAAGTACATTTTACTTCACCGCCCATTTCGCGAAGCAGGCGGGGGTCTTGTACGGCGATCATTCTGTGCTTGGAGAACTGGCGGGACTGCGTGTCCTGGTGGTGGATGACAGTTCGACGAATCGCGGAATTATGGTCGAGATGCTGGAAAACTGGCAGATGATACCCAGGGCAGTTGAATCCGCCGAACTTGCCCTGAAGGAGATGAAGTTGTCCGCGCAGGCCGGGGAGCCCTACCGTATTGTTCTCCTGGACGCAGTTATGCCGGAAATGGATGGGTTTGAAGCGGCGGAGAGGATTAAACAGGATGTCTCATTCGCAGAACCTGTTTTAATGCTGCTTTCCTCAGCAGGTAGGCACGACGACAGCAGGCGCTGTGTGGAGATGGGCATTGACCGATGTTTGAGTAAGCCCGTGAAACAGTCAGATCTGATGGACGCGATCGTCGAGACCCTTGATCTCGCTCCGAATGCCCCAACCCGGACAGCGCAATCGAATGAACCGCACGTGCAGGCTCAGCCCAGGCGGGTACTGCTGGCGGAAGATGGGATTGTGAACCAGAAGGTTGCTCTGGATCTCCTGACGCAACGGGGGCACAGCGTGGTGGTGGCAAATCATGGGAAGGAAGTGCTGGCCGCACTTGAGAAGGGGCCTTTCGATCTGATCCTGATGGACATCCAGATGCCGGAGATGGACGGATTCGAAACAACTGAAGCAATACGAAAGCAAGAAAAGGCGACGGGAGAACATTTGCCAATTTTTGCCATGACCGCACACGCAATGAAGGGCGACAGGGAGCGCTGCCTCGATGCCGGGATGGATGGGTATCTGTCCAAACCCATTCGGGTTGACAAGCTTTATGAGGCGGTCGAAGGCACAGCGCCCGGGGTGCAAGAAATTGTGCAAGATGTCGCAGTATCCGAGGAATCCACGATTTTCGACTGGGCGGACGCTCTCGATCGATTTGGCGGGAATGAGAAGACGTTGAAGGAACTGGCACAGCTGTTTCTCGATGAGTGTCCCAAGATGATCGGGGAGATCGAGCAGGCGATTTCAAGTGAGAACGCAAAGGCTTTAAGGCGGGCCGCTCATACACTCAAGGGCTCCGCCGCGATTTTTGCCGCCACACCCGTTGTGGAGGCGGCCTACCAGGTTGAATCAATTGGTCGCGAAGGAAATTTGGAGGAAGTTGAAGAAGCCATAGTCGTATTGAAGGCGGAGTTGAAGTTGCTGACACCGGACCTGATCGAAAAGATGGAATCGATCGATTGTTAAGATTTCTGCAGATAGACAGATTGGACTCTACCGCCCAATGTTCTTGTGGGCGGTTTTTTTACGCTCCAAAGCCACGGGATTCAACTCAGCGCATCCTGGAGTCAGACATCCACATGTCAGGGTTTGTCCCAAGATGGTCTTTTACTGCGGCGGTGGACGCGTTGAGACGATCTACAACACCTGCCGGGAGCTGCAGGTCCACTGAAGGCAAATTCAATTGAAGTTCGTCTGGATTTCTGGCGCCGACGAGGAGAGAGGTGATGCCGGCCTGCTGACGCGCCCATGCAAGCGAGACTGCGGCCATTGGCTGCTCCAGTTCTGTTGATATCGATCGGATTTCCTCGAGGGCGTCAAACACTTTCGACTCGCATCCCGGCTCCTTGTGATCGGCCAATGCGCGATCCTTAGAATACAATCGGGTCCTCGCCAGCCCGTCAGGCACTTCATCCGCGTTGGCATAGCGTCCTGCCAACAGGCCCTGCATAAGTGGGCTGTAGCAGATCAACCCAACATTTTCACGAACACACAAGGGTTGGATTTC
>CAVOEZ010000570.1:0-3593 GCA_963694355.1 Latescibacteria bacterium UBA2968
TTCGGTATCGTCTGGGATGGATGCCTCCCTCCGCTACTTTTCGGCGCTTGGCTTCGGGCGTCTTTTTGCGAGGGCGCAAATATCCTTTGGTGATCAGTCGATCCTGAAAGGCTTCCAGGTCCTGTTGGGTAACCTGATCGATCTGATTTAGGCTGGACTCGAGTTCCTTCTGTTCTGCCCTGGATTTTTCAAGCCTGTTCTCAAGAATCGGGCCACCCTTCCGGGCTTTCGTGCTCCTTTTCAGGTAGGTCCGCGCGTTTTCGTGAGGTAGGCGCTTGAGATTCAGCGGAATCGTAACCGGCGGAGCATCTGCGTCATAAATATCGGGCAGGGTAATGGTGTCCATCCCGGATTTGATCTCGTGGAGATTGGCCATCAGGATATTGCCGTATTTCTCGTAGAGATCCGCGTTTTGGGAATCCTCGATGTCGGATTCGATGCGGATCATCTTTCGCTGAATTCCTTCCAGTACCGTACGCAGTTCTTTTTCGATTTCTCCCTTTCGGGAACCCGTACCGGCTTCACGAACCTCTATAACTGCCAACTCTTCAATGGCCTCGCTCACGGTATCGAATTGCTCTATGATATCTGGAGCTGCGTTCGGCAAGCGCACTGTACACACGGAGAAGCGTTTTCCGCTGCGCGTGATGGAAGGGCGGTCGAGATAGGCGGGCGCTTCGAAGAATTCCGCCAACAGCCTGCTGAGGGTGGACAGTGAGGATTCGGACGGCGCCCCTCCGGCGATGATCCCAGATTGATGAAGGAGGTCGCCAGCAATGAGTTTGTCCATGCCGGCCACGCACTTCTGCAGGGCGTCGGCCGGGGTGCTCGGGTTCGACTGCAAGGCGGTTTCGAGTTGGGCAACAGACACCTCTTCGGGCAGGGGCCGGTTGAGCGGCGGGGGACCCACATAGGGCTTCCCGGGCAGGATCTGTCTTTTCCTGTTCACCCGTTCACTGATTCTTCTGAGGGCTCCCTCCACGCGTCCGTCGGGTTCGGAGACCAGGATGACATTGCTGTTTCTGCCCATGACTTCAGTGATCAGACGACAACTGGATTTGCCACCCAGGCGGTCGCGTTTCGAAAACTTCAGTACGATGACTCGCTCGAACGGGACCTGATCTACCGACTCGATCACCCCGTGAACCACGAATTTCGTGACCCAGGCAGGCAGGTCCTGATCGCCATTCGCTTTCTGGTGTGAAAGACATATCCTTCCGAGGACCGGGGAAGCGGAGAGCAAGATTCCGGGCGCATTCTCGAAGTCCAATATCAGGTCGTGTTCGCCCCGCATAGCAGCGGCCTTGACCTGCTTCCCGACAACCGCCCTGCCGAGTTCCTCCGTGAGACGCCTGAGTGTCAGATAGCCTAGGTTCACGATCTGTTATCCTTCACCGGCAAGGTCTTCCAGAACCAGATACTGCTGTTCCAGGAGAATGTTGTTGTCGCGAAGCCGATCGCACAGGAGTAGTGTTACGTTCTTGTAGATTTCGAATCCCATGTCTTTGTCTTCATCGATCAGTTTGAGCAGTTCCTCTCTACTGATCGACAGCATGCGAGAGGGCTGGATTGCCACCACGGACGCGGAGCGGGTTTGGTCGGTAAGTGTACCCATTTCTCCCACAAGACCCATTTCCCAGACCGATGCGATTTCCGCTCCGGAGCGTGTGGTCACATGCAGATGGCCTTCCAGCAGAATGAGCATCTCGGAACTCTGTGTGCCCTCTCGGAAAATGAACTCACCAGCTTCGACCTTCCTTTCCTCACAGACATCCAGCATTCGAGTGGTCTGCTCGGCAGTGAAACCCTGAAATATGGGTATCCGTTTGACAATTTCTGCAATTTCTCGAGGATCCATTGTCTGGTCTCCCGACACGATTGGATATGTGAACCTGCGTCTGTACGAGTTAGAGTATTCGATTGGATATTCTTTTTCCGCTGGATGTATCGGCAAGATCACGTGGGTGACGTCTGCTCGATTTCAGAAACACAATGTTCTTCACACACGAACTGGAACACCCAAAATTTCATTGACCTTGACAAGATAATATCGACCGGGTATTCTTAAAATGCCAGAAATTCTAAACAGAAGACCTCACAAAGGGTGGACCTCTACCCATTATAAAACAAGGGAGTATTCAACGGATGTCCGAGAATCGTCCCGTAAATCCGGCAGAATTGCAGAAAGATCTCAAAGATCTGATTGAGAAAAAGTATGGTGCACAGGTGGTTTTTCCGCAATCTGAGGCCGATGGTGTGCAGCAAGGACCGCACGTTGAAGAGACGGAAGAAGAGCCTATCGATTTCGATATGAAGCCGGAAGAACTCGAGGCCTTCCTCGACGAATATGTCATCAAACAGCGGGCCGCCAAAGAGGTGCTTGCCACCAAGATCTGCACGCACTTCAACCGGATGAAGCTGGATCTGGAAAACCCTGAAGATGCGCAGCGGTATGTGGGCAATATCAAGAACAATATTTTGCTGATCGGTCCAACAGGTGTCGGCAAGACTTACCTGATCAAGCTGATTGCGCAGCGGATCGGCGTTCCCTTCGTGAAGGGTGACGCAACGAAATTCAGTGAAACCGGATACGTAGGCGGTGACGTCGAGGATCTGGTAAGGGACCTGGTTCGAGAGGCCGGCGGCAGTCTCTCAAAAGCTCAGTACGGGATCATTTATGTGGACGAGATCGACAAGATCGCCTCGACAACCAGTCTGGTGGGTCCGGACGTGTCCCGCACAGGCGTTCAGCGAAATCTGCTGAAACTTATGGAAGAAACCGAGGTGGATCTGAAAGCACCTCACGACATGGCCTCACAGATGGAAGCCATGATGAAGTTTCAGCAAAGCGGCAAAATGGAACGCGAGAAAATAAACACACGCAATATTCTGTTCATCGTAAGCGGTGCGTTCAACGGCATGGAGGAGATCGTTGGGCGACGCTTGAACAAGGGCGGTTTGGGGTTCAAGACCGATGTTCTGAAAACACAACTGGCCGAAGCGAATCGCACAGATCTGATGAAGCAGGTGACGACAGAGGATCTCCTGGAATTCGGTTTCGAATCCGAGTTCGTCGGCAGGCTGCCTGTAGTGGCCGTTCTGGAACCCCTTTCGGTAGAGGATCTATATGAGATCCTGAAGAGCCCGAACTGTTCCGTGACACTTGGCAAGAAACGCGATTTCGAAGCCTACGGCATCGAACTGACCTTTGATGACGAGGCACTTCACCGGCTTGCGGAAATGGCATCGAAGGAGCAAACCGGCGCTCGCGCACTTGTGAGTGTTTGCGAACGGACGCTGCTCAAATTCGAGAAAACACTTCCTTCAACAGAGATTCGAAGCTTCAAGGTCACCGCAGCGGTTGTAGAGGACCCGGAAATGGAACTCAGCAGACTGGTGATCCACCGGGACGTGAGTGCGTTTACGGAACGCTTTCGCACGTCCTACGAGATCGAGCTGGAATTCGAGCCAGAGGCCTACCAGGTGATCGCGAATGCCGCAAGCGAGAGCGGCCAGTCGGTTGTGGAGTACTGCAGCACCCATTTCAATGACTACGGACACGGTTTGAAACTGCTGGGTAAAACGTCGTACTC
>CAVOEZ010000571.1:0-3589 GCA_963694355.1 Latescibacteria bacterium UBA2968
CGAAATCCGATCCTTTACGGAGCTTGGAGCAGAGACGGTCTCAGGGTTCAAGTCTTTCCGTGCAGAGCGTATCACGCTTGTCCCGGAAGACGTGGCCAGAGAGAGCAGACCCGTGGATCAGATGAGCTATCGGGAACTGGGCAGGTTTATCCAACGGAAGATGAGGAATGGAGAACAGGCGACACGTGAACAGGTAGGGCTCCATTTGCGTCTGGCGTTTCCTTTTGCGGGTTTTGTGATGGTTCTGTTCGGGATTCCGCTTTCTTCCCGAACACAGAGAGCGGGGAAGCCCCTCCTTCTCGGCATCTGCCTGCTGGTCTCGTTCGTTTACTATGGTAGCATCCAGGCAGGGCGCGTGATGGGATGGAACGGCCTGTTGCCTCCCTTTTGGGGAGCGTGGGCAGCCAATCTGCTTTTTCTCCTGATCGGTGCGGCCATGTTGGTCCGTACACACAAATAGGGAGGGGATCATCCCCTCCCTATTTGTAGTCGATCCTGTGGAATTTACCTCGATCAGAAAATCGAGCGGCGCCCCTTCTGGGCGAATATGAAGTTCTTGGGATTCTGGGCACGCTTGTTTCGAATCACGGTATAGTGCAAATGCGGTCCGGTGGACAATCCGGTATCCCCCAGTTTGCCTACCGTATCGCCACGTTTCACCTTCTGGCCTTTCCGAAGCGGTGGCTTGCTGGCAAGGTGGCCATAAACAGTTCGGAAACCGAACCCGTGGCCAATGGATACATACCAGCCCAATTTTTTGTCTTTGTTGACCACCTGAACTTCCCCGTCGGCCGTTGCCAGGACGTCGGTGCCAAGTCTGGCAGAAAAGTCTACACCATTGTGGAAATCACGCCGACCAGTAAAGGGATGATTTCGATACCCGAACGGCGATGTCTCCCACCAATCTACATTTGTTGGAAGAGGCAGAATAGACGGGGTGTGGTTCCTAACCTTCTCACTGGAGGTGAGTCGGCTGGCGATAGTATCAAAGCTGGCCTCGAGAAATTGGGCTTCCCGGAGCAGTTGATCCAGATCGGTATAAGTCTCCGTTAGCAATTGGCCGGAGGTATAGGAGAGGTTGGCCTCCCAGGGGGGAGCCTCATTCGAGATTCCTCCCACACCTACCTGGCGCACATCCCCACCGGGTTCAGACAGGCTGACAAGAACCCGCATCATTCTGTCTGTTTCAGACAGGTCATCCACCTTTGTTCGCAGGTTCTTCAATTCCCGGCTGACACGGTCGAACTGAAACTTCAGTTCGGAGTTCTCGGTTTGCAGCGATACCTGCTGGAGTTCTCTGTGCAGCTTGATGTAATAACCGATGGTGTAGAAGATCAACGCGCAGATGGAAACCAGAAACACGCCGGACAGGCCCCAAAGAAATGGCCGGGAAACGTTGACCTCACGAACCCGGTCCTCATTGTGGGGAATTACCATCAATGTCAGGTACTTCTTGCTCATCTACCGCCCCTCCTCCGGTTCAAAATATTCGAAATATTTCAAGCGATATCAGGATAAAATCAAGCAACCGCAATTTAAGACTATTTCAGATACGTGTCAAGCTAAGAATTTAGTAAAACAGGCACTTGGGTAAAGTCGATGTGGACGCTTGGCCCCTTGTTCTTGGAGATCGGACCGTCAGTTTTTCATGGATTCAGATACGCCATCGCATCGGATTTCAATGCCGATCTTAGTTGAGGATTATCCGAGCAAAAGATGCGGACGACCTTGGCCTGTGCCTCGAAGTTGCCAATAAGATATTCTTTAAGCATGGAAACTTCGGGATCATCGAAGGTCAACGGGTCCGCCTTGTCGGTTGGAATATGAGATCCGAAGAATACCTTGAGATCTACTTCAGGACTCTTGCCGAATCTTGGAATATCGAGAAGGATCTCATCGTCTTGCAGGGTCTGACCGATTTTTTTACCGAACGCTCTACATAGCGAAATCTCGAGTTCCCTTCTCTGTTCCGGGGCATAATAAAGTTGCTCGAATCGCTCCACAAGATCCTGCTGTCGTTCGCCTGGCAGGAATATCCGGGCAACCTTGTATAATTTCCTGCGTTTGAGACGGTTCACCATGCTTTCTCTGGGGTCCATCCCGAGTTTCGACGATTCCGCTTCAAGTCGCTGCACGAGCGCCGCTTCCGTAACCCCATTGAAATCTGCTTCCACCAGACTGCAGTCCGGATGCGCCAGGAGATCCTGAACGCCTCTTTTGAACATAGCGTTGGCAGATCGAACAGCGTGATGCCAGTATACATTTCGATACATCAAATAGCTGGTGAATACCAGAGCTTCAACCGCCGAGACACCCCGATATGTTATTGCAGGACGCTGGTTGGCGGCATCGCAAGTGATGGATCCAAGCAAACGGTCGCGATTGACGCTTTCGCCGAAGGGCACGCCGCAGTACCGGGCATCCCGCAAAAGATAGTCTATCTTGTCGGGATCGAGCGTGCCGCTGAGAATGTGGGCGAGTTTGAGATCCCGTTCCGGGATACCCACACTGCTATTCCGGTAATCAATCACATTGGCCACGCGCTCAGGATCTGTTCCCGAAGCCTTCAAGGCCGCATAGACCTCAGTGGACGTGTCCTGGATAATCTGGCGGCTGCGTTCCTCGTGATCGATGAAGAACATTTGCATCTCTTCCAGCAGATGCGAAAACGGATAGTGTCCGATATCGTGCAGCAGGCTTGCAGCCAGGAGTACTTTTGCGTCTTCGAGATCGATATCAATCGGGGGGTCGGATTTGAGGAGTTGGCGAAGGAATTGTCCGGCAATGTGAAAGACACCGAGCGAGTGCTCGAATCTGGAATGGCGGGCGCCCGGGTAAACGAGAAATACATGGCCCAATTGGGAAATGTCCCGGAGACGTTGGAACTCCTGGGCATCAACCAGTGATACCATTTCTTCGGGGATGTGGATGTATCCCCAGATGGGGTCACGGATCGCCTTGCCCGTGTCAAGAAATTGGAGATCGATACTCATACGGAGATAAAGAAGAATGGTTGGCAGAACGTGGAAGGGCGGCGGCGGTTCAGGAGAGAATCCCTGCGGATTTGATTTCTACAAGTTCCTGCTGACAAGCGATCAGGTCTTTGTTCGTATTGTTGAGCCGGCCAGAAAGGATTCCGATGATATTGCGATAGATCAGGAATCCGATATCGGGATACTTTTTCAGCAGGACTTCCAGCTTGATTTTGGACAATTCAAAGACACTGGCGCGCTTGAATGCTACAACCGTAGCCGTTCGCGGCTCACCTGTAATGACACCCATTTCACCCACACTTGTGATTGGGGAAAGTTCCGCGATTCTCGTGCCGTCGGCCGCAGTAATGGTGAGTGTTCCCGATAACAGGATGTGCATTTCCGTACTCTTGCGACCACACTCGAAAAGCATCTCCCGGTCACCGAAGGAACGGGGTTTGCATATTTTTAGTATCTCTAGCGACTGGCGAGGCATCAGCCGCTGAAACATTGGAATTTTGTCTAGAATATGGATAAATCGTCGGGTGTTATCGTTTAGTTGCAAAGGTCTGTTCGCTCGTCTGTATGGTTAAATTCGAAATGCAGCAATTTCAGCT
>CAVOEZ010000572.1:0-3587 GCA_963694355.1 Latescibacteria bacterium UBA2968
CGTTGCTGAAGGGGCTGGAGTTTCAGGCGAGCCAGGGGTTCAATCCGTTCCGTTTCGGATTCATTGGCTCCAGTGATACCCACAATACAGGTGGGTCATACGAAGAACCCACCTATCACGGCAAGATTGGTCAGCTCGATGGGCGTCCCGAATGGCGTTTGTCGACCCCAAATACGGACAATCCTGAACTAAACCGGCTGCCTAATATCCCCATTAGCGGATTCAACTGGAGTGCGTCAGGGCTGGCGGCTGTCTGGGCCGAGGCCAACACGCGCGAAGCAATCTATGCAGCGCTGCGGCGCAAGGAAACCTTCGCCACCAGTGGCACGCGGATCCGCGTGAAATTCTTTGCGGGCTATGATCTCGACGCAAGCCAGCTGCACGCCACCGGAGTGCCAATGGGCGGTGAGCTTGAGGCGCAGCGACACGGCGAACCGCGCTTTTTCGCCTGGGCGTTGCGGGATCCTACGAGCGCATGGCTGCAACGCGTGCAGATCATCAAGGGCTGGTTCGAGGGCGGCATCCGGCACGAGCGCATTTATGACGTTGCCTGTGCCGATGGTCTAGAACCGAGCCCGGACACCCACCGCTGTCCCGACAACGATGCCAGCGTTGACCTCACGACCTGCAGCTTCGACTTCGATAAAGGCGACGCCGAACTGAAAGTAACGTGGGCGGATCCGGATTTCGACCACGAAAAACACGCGTTTTATTACGTGCGCGTCCTTGAGAACCCAACATGTAGGTGGTCAACCTGGGACGCGATACGGTTAGGCCTCCCTTTGCGCGAGGAAAAGCAGCCTACGATTCAGGAACGGGCCTGGACGTCGCCCATATGGGTCTTGCCCCAGGCAACGAAGTAGTTTTAGTGGGAGAAGACGATGAAGGTCGGCTAACCGTGAAAGAACCCCTGGTTTGGTTCGTCCTTATCGGTGTGATGCTTTTCACCGTCGATTCATTCAGGGCACCGGATGCGATCGTGGTTAACTCTGCGGTTCGAAGTCAAATTGCCACCCTCTGGGAAACTCAGATGGGGGCTAGACCCAGTGAGAAAGAACTTGAGTCCCTTGTCCGGGATTGGGTGCGGGAGGAGGTCTTCTATCGCGAAGCGTTACGACTAGGCCTCGACAGCCAAGACACTATTGTCCGCAGGCGACTGGTTCAGAAACTTGGATTTCTCGCCGGGGAAGTTGATGAAGAGGATCTGACCAGCGAAGACGTTCAGGCTTTTTATAACGAGCGTATCGCCGATTACACCTTGCCTGTTCGATACACTTTGTCACAGATCTTTTTCAGCAACGGTGATCACTACGATTCACTGATGCAGCAGCTGGCTCTGGGTAGCAATTGGATGCAGTTAGGAGACAGTTCGATGCTACCTAGTGATCTCGTTGGAAAGAGCGAACGTGAGGTTACTTCAACTTTCGGTACTGAATTCACAACTCAGCTAAACAAGCTAATCGAGGGGCAGTGGTTTGGCCCGATCACCAGTACCTTCGGCCACCACATTGTCAGATTAAATAAGCTGGAAGCGGAGGAAGCGAGACCACTTCTCCATATCGAAAATCAGGTGATCGCCGATCTGTTGCATCAGCGTCGAGAACAATCACTTGATAAATACTATCAGGAACTATTGAACCAGCATGAAGTGGTTTATGAATAGGATCGTTTTTTTCCTATTGATCCTGTTTACCTCGATGTCCTGGGGCCATGAAATGCGTCCGGCGCTGCTAACTATTGAACAAACCGACGAGACTACATATCGGTCGGTATTCAAGCAGCCGCAGATCCAGGGCCGATTTCTGAATCTGTCTGTTAAAACCAACTGTAAAAGTATGTTCAGAAACGCCAGATCAAATTCCACTGCATTGGAGGAAACTTTTTCACTGTCCTGCAGTGAACCACTTGCGCAAATTGAGATTACCGGCCTTAAGAGAACACTGATCGATACGATGATAACGATAGAAAATCTCGATGGTTCCACTCAGAACTATCTGGTTAACGGACGTGAACCCAGAGTCAGTATCGCTGGTGGAACATCAACACCGGTCTATCTGATTCTCGGTGCAGAGCATCTGCTTTTTGGCATTGACCATGTGTTGTTCGTGCTGATGCTCCTATATCTGGTGAGTGGATGGCGGAACCTGGTCAAAGTAGTGACGAGTTTTACGATCGCCCACTCAATCACGTTGGGATTGTCGGCGTTCAACGTCCTGTCCGTGTCTCAAGCACCTGTTGAAGCGCTTATTGCGCTTAGTATCGTGCTATTGTCGTTGGCAGCTTTACGTGGAGAGGGTGGCCTGATTCATAGGCAACCGTGGTTGATCGCATTCATGTTTGGTCTGCTACATGGTCTCGGTTTCGCGGGTGCACTTTCCGAGCTGGGTTTACCGCAAACGAGTGCGGCGATGGCGTTGTTCCTGTTTAACGTGGGTATCGAACTCGGACAATTGGCGATTATCGCCGTGGCTCTGATACTAACTTTTGTGGTGACCAGGATTGGGATAAAACTCACTCGACCTCTAGTTGAGTTGCCAATTTACCCGATCGGCGGCGTTGCTTTCTATTGGTTCCTTGACCGAAGCCTGCAGGTGCTAGCCTGATTCAGGCTATCGCCGTCTCGTTTGGCGAACCCCAGTCAGGTTCTGATCTTTCTTTCTGGGCACCGTTTATATTGATGGGTAATTGGCAATGGGTTTGACCGCTCCTGGGCGATAGCAGCGGAAATTCCCAAGCCTGAGACGCCATCGAAATTGCTGCTATGGCGCCTAAAGCTGACAAGTTTCGAGGATTACTCCTCTATGGAAATCCTTACTTACGGCCGACGCGTTGTAGTTTCCACACCTTGTTGTTGAATACAGGATTCATCTGGCGTTTAAAGAACTTCCATTCGCCATTTTCACAGTGCAGCTCATCTTCCCAGGTATTGATACCAATCGGTGAGGTGATCGGCGCAGGACGCCCCTGCTTGTCGCCATCGTAGTAACCGTATTCCCAGAACGTATCGTGGGAAATAGCGGTGGCGGTATTTTCATCAACCACATCGACAACAATGCTGCTCACGGTATTAAGTACGACCTCAACACCCTCCAGCATATTCTTACTGCCTTTGTGTAAAGGTTCGCGCATAGGCTCCGGCCCTGGTCCGATGACCCATTTACCGAGTACAAGTGTGCCGTCTTCAGTAAACAGGTCTGCGACAAATGACATGTCCTGATTGAATAAGTGATAAAACCGATTGATCAATTTTTCACAGTCTTTTTCTATAGCCTGTCTTTCTGCTCTATCCAAAATCTTTTCTCCACAATAGTAATTAGCCGCACATCATATCCAGACATCGGGCAAAGGCAAAGGCCATATGCCCTAGTGTTCCCCCATAAATTCGAATCCGTTATATTGCCTAAAGGTCTGCGAGGGGATGAGCATCCTGCCATGGCGGCTCAAAGTGTTGTTGAATAATATCCGATGCAGCGGGTAGCCAGTTTGGTTGCTTGTCTTTATCAATAAGTAATGCACGAACCCCCTCTGGGAAGTCCGGGTGCCGTACACACTGACAGGCAATGATTAGTTCCATCTGAAATGTTTCA